>CAZCRM010000026.1:0-13814 GCA_964501085.1 uncultured Methanosarcinales archaeon
GTTGAAAAATAATAATATAGGTTTATCTAAGTTCTTAGTTAATTATTATAGGGAATTACGAAGAAAGTGACCCTAACTGGAGTATCTAATTGAATCAAAAGTCCACAATGTATCGTTCAAACTCTATCTATTCTGCAGGCTCAAATCTGTCTTTCAACTTGGTAAGCACCTCTGGTAAGGTGGTGTATTCCATATCCTCCATGGGAAGTCTGTGAGGTTCAAAGGGTCCATGTCTCCGCATGTACTCTGCAATCTCCTGAGCTTTCTTCCTTGTGTAATCAAATGCAGGGTCAGCGAACATATCCACAGGCCCTACAAGCATGCCATTATTAATCTGAAATCCTGCAGCAATAACCCTTGGTGGCCCATCAAAACGTGTGCATTGAGCATGATTAAAACCAACAGGCATTAATGGTCCATTATGACTTCCACGCATCCATCCACTCACAAGGTGAGGAAACGCAAAAGGCTCAAGCACCTCTCCAACAGCAGGCAGACCTGACTGAGCACGCACCAGTGCTACTGGGTCATCTTTCCCAACATACTTCCCTGCAATCTGGTAAAGTTTATCAGTGCTTACAACAGCCACTGGCTCATGAGAAGGTAGTTTGGCATGTCTTGGAAAGACTCGCTTAATTACATATCTGCTCTTTGCTCCGATCAACGCTAAGGTATCATAACTCTCTTCAGGACTTTTTAAAAAAACCTTTTTATGATCCACAATATCCCATATCTCAAATTTAAATCCGGTGTGCATGCTTGGATCAATTATTAAACCAGAGGTGTTGAATGGGTCAGCGAATATCCTATATATAGGGAGGTTAAACGCCCCTGGTTCTGTTTTATCCATCATGAAAGCGATTAAGGGCTCTGCTTTTCTTTCAGTAAACTCCATCTCAGCTACCCCTGGCCCCATGCCTTTAACATTTCCAGAGAAGGCATCAGAAAGCATATCCTGTCCTGCTCCATAAAGCTTTAGCTTTTTGGCTACTTCAGTAGCTTTCATAAACGTGTTCCATGCTAGCTCATGTATCTCAGCATTATCAACACCCTTATCATGAGTCATGAGCAATTCCAAATCATCTCCAGCATTGAAGACCTTGAAGTCTATAATTACGCCTGAAGACTTAGCATTACTAAGCTCTTTGTTCGCAACCTCTATGAGTTCAGGATATACTATTGAATGCCCAGGGTAACTTCCCACATCAGCTTTTATGAGACTAACTGTAACCATATTCATCCCTCATCTCCTTTAAGGGTAATATAATATAATAACCTTATTGCTTTATGGTGATTGTTAGCAATCTATTAACAATTTTTTGAATTCTTCAAGTTTTTCTTCAAGTTCTTCTTCTTTTACAAGATATTGATGGTCTTTTATATATTTTTTAGCATCATTAAAATATTTAATAATATCCTCTTTATATGGTTTTAACTCTCTAGCCATGCTTTCAGCACATTCATTATTGATGCACTTCACAACAAAAGCACCAAAAATCAATAGATATATCCTAGAAAACTTTACTGTATTTTTAAATTTACTTACATCTTTTACGCCTTTATTGGCAATTATTTTCAAACTATTTGTTACATTCATTACAAAGGTACATTGACTTTCATAATCTTTTAATCGCTTCTGTGCTGACTTAATACCAATCATAAACAAACCATATGCTGATTTGGAGGCTGTATCATCACTTAAGTCATTATCTATTGCACGTATGCCCACTTCTTTTAGTCCATCTATCGCTTTAGCAGCTACTGCATCTCCTTTATCAAGCACTAATTTTTTCTCGGCTGCTTTAACCCCTATTTCTCTTAGCGCTTCCAGAACTTCTTGGGTTGCACTGTTAAGTCTGCTTTTCTCTCCTCTAAAATACTTTCCCAATGGTATTCCATCTAATTTTTTCTCAGCGCATTTTAGTCCAATTTCTCTCAGTCCAATTAAGGCACTCCACGTTGCCTTTGCTAATCCATTCTCTGTGGCTTCTTTACCTATATTGCTCAGGCTTTTTACAGCTTTATTTGTTTCTCTGTCTAACACATCTTCTGCAGCGTTCATACCCAATTTTGCTAATTCCTCAATCCTGTTTGAGGCAATTGCCTTATGACCAGAATCAATCGCTTCTGCTGCCTCCTCACTTAGTTTTGGGATTCCCCCTCATATTTCATAATTCTATTAACTCTCATCAAATATGGTATTATAGCTAAAATGCAAAAAGTCGCTATCCCCAAATCTACAGCTAAACTAAGGTCTGCTGTACTGATAGAAGGGATGTTAAGTAAATCTTTGTCTGTTTTTAATTGTATCAGAGGCAAAATTATCCCACTTGCAAATACAAGCATTAAGACTTTAGTCCACTTATCTATCAGTTTATCCATTGCAGTGAATTTCCTCATCATCTGAGCACCAAAAACTGTAATTGTAAACACTAATGTAAAAATCGCTGCTAGTCCCTGTGAAACAGCGCTAAGCAAATATAATATGTCATCTCCCTCTGATATAGGAAGAAAAAAATATACAATTACCCCTACTACTAAACCCCCTAATATGCATAATCCCGATAATATTTTCAATTTATATTTATACCATTGTATTTTTATATACTCCCATATCCTCTGGAAACGCTCTTTCAATCTATCCATTATTAATTTATTCGGCTCTTTACTCAATGAATTTCACTTCCTTGATAATGCGTCAATTAATAAATCCTTGTTGTCTATAACATCTTTCAAAGTCTCTTTTTCCAACGCTACTGTATCTCCTTTTCTTATAACATTATTAGCAACCCATTCTATTTCTGTTTGGTATATATTGTCACTTACTTTAACTTTTAACTCAGCCAAACCGATGTTATACCCTTGATAGGTACTTTCTAATATTTCTGTAGCTTCTATTGCTTCTTGATTTGAAGTAATAATCCAGAAAGTTCTTTAATTTGTATAAGGATGATGAAAAAAGTTTTGGTGTTCTACACTCTA
The DNA here is from genome assembly GCA_964501085.1 of uncultured Methanosarcinales archaeon. Taxonomy (GTDB): domain Archaea; phylum Halobacteriota; class Methanosarcinia; order Methanosarcinales; family Methanoperedenaceae; genus CAZCRM01. The sequence continues at coordinate 2,983 of CAZCRM010000026.1, forward strand.
TCTTAGTCAAATCATCATCTTCACAAACAAAGTAGTACTTATTGTTATTGAATCTCCAGAGATAGATATCTTTTCCTTCGTAAGACTCAACAAAAGTAATTTCATTAACAGGTTTGGCGACTGAAGTTGTTTCAGAGGAAACAAAGTTAGTGGGCGTTCTTGTTTCAGAAGTAAACAAATAAAATGCTACCAAAGAAGTAACAACAATAATCATAATTATAATTCCCAAAATTAAGTATATCTCATTTTTATTTTTGTTTTCTACTATTAATTGCTTCCCACAGCTTTTACAGAATTTATCTGATTCCCCAATTTCTGTTCCACAATTAGAGCAATATTTCATCGCACCTAACCACCATGCATTCTATAGGCGGAAAACTATATAAATTAACATGAGCTTTATTCCCCAGATAATTACTTGATTTTATTTTGTACTTTTACTTGAACTTTTCGATTTTTATTCATGATTAATCATTGTTATTTCTATTATTATGAGTGGCAGGCAATTTCTCTTCAAATTTATGTATCCAGTACAGAGGTTTTAAAAACTGGATGAAGCTCAGATAAAATCCTGGCATCCTAACAGAAGAAGTCTGGATATACGTCGCTATACCCAGAATCTTAACCTCCTAAGCTTATTCCTCTTGAACACCTCTAACTCATTTACAATTTCCATTACCTTCATCATAAAACAAAAATAAAAACTTCACACTTTAAAATCTTACTATAATGTGGACATGACCAGAATAATACGAAATCTATTTATAGAATTATATACCTATTACTTCTATCTTCTTTTACTGCTTAGCGAGGTGATGTGGAGATGGAAAAAATAAAACTAGCCATAGCTGGCGTGGGAAACTGTGCCAGTTCTCTGGTGCAGGGTATAGAGTACTATAGCCATGTTAACAGTGAGGACTGTATAGGCTTGATGCATTACGAGATAGGAGGATACAAGCCTGGTGATATAGAGGTGGTAGCAGCATTCGACATCGACAAACGGAAGGTTGGCAAGGATTTAAGGGATGCAGTCTTTGCAAAGCCCAACTGCACGAAGATCTTCTATCCAGACCTGCCCAGATTTGGGGTTGAAGTAAAAATGGGACCAGTGCTTGATGGTGTATCTCCACATATGGCAGACTACCCGGAGGACAGAACCTTCGTGGTAGCTGAGGAAGAGCCTTGCGATGTGGTAGAAGAATTAGTAAATAGCGGAGCAGATATACTGGTGAACTACATGCCAGTGGGATCAGAAAAGGCAACAAGGTTCTATGCACAGGCAGCACTGGATGCTGGTGTTGGATTCGTGAACTGCGTGCCAGTTTTCATAGCCTCGGATGAAACCTGGGCAAAGAAATTCGAGGAAAAGAACTTACCAGTGGTAGGAGATGACATCAAATCCCAGTTCGGTGCCACCATTGTTCACCGCACCTTAGCAAAGCTGATGAAAGACAGAGGAGTCAAACTCGACAGAACCTACCAGCTGAACACAGGAGGAAACACCGACTTTCTCAACATGCTCAATCGAGAGAGGCTGAAATCCAAGAAGATATCCAAGACAGAAGCGGTGCAGTCAGTTTTGGATATTCCACTTGAACCTGAGAACATCCATATAGGTCCAAGCGACTATGTACCATGGCAGAACGACAACAAGCTATGCTTCTTACGAATGGAAGGCAGAATCTTTGGAGATGTACCAATAAACCTCGAACTTAGATTATCTGTAGAAGACTCTCCCAACAGCGCTGGTTCAGCCATCGATGCCATACGGGTGTGCAAGCTTGCCATGGATCGTGGAATAGGTGGAGCACTTAACGAGATTTCTGCCTACACCATGAAGCATCCTCCTGTACAGTATCCTGATGAGGTTGCCAGAAGAATGGTGGAGGCATTTATTCAGGGAGAGGTCATAGGTGAAGGCATTAATATTGGCAGCTGGGAGGGGGAGACGGCTACAGCAGTCTGAACCAAAGCCTCTCACCTCCCTATTAGGGCTAACCCTCCTTGAGAGGGTGCTTTTCTCCCTTAAACAGAAAGGAATAGCAGAGGCTATCATAGTAACAGGGTATAAGGGCGATACCATAATTAAAAAATTAAAAGATAAAGAAAAGAAAATCGGTATAAAATTAACCTTTATTGAAAATCCAGAGTGGGAGAAGGGAAATGGCGTATCGGTTCTGAAAGCAAAGCGATTGCTTGAGAAACACAACTTCATTCTTTTGATGTGCGATCATCTCTTTGACCCTGAGATTCTTGAGAAATTACCACAAAAGGCTCAGAAATGTGCGGTATGTATTGATAGAGATCTGAGTAATATTTTTGATATGGATGATGCCACAAAGATTTATATGGAGCAAGGAGTTCCAAAAAGGATAGGAAAGTCTCTTGAAAAGTATAATGCTATAGATTGTGGAATCTTCTACTGCACTCCTGAAATCTTCTCAGCCCTTGAAAAAACCACTTCAGAAGGAAAATATCAGCTCACTGATGCTGTGCAGTATTTGGTTGAGAGAGGAAGGATGGATGCCATAGATATAACAGGAAAATTCTGGATAGACATAGACACTCCGGAAAGCCTTAAACATGCAGAACGTCAGATGCTCAGGAACCTAACAAAACCCACTGATGGTATAGTCTCTAAGATTATCAACAGACGCATCTCAAAACTGATAAGTAGCAAACTTGTGAAAACAGGCATCACCCCAAACCAGGTGTCTCTCTTTGCTTTCATGCTCATGGTTATATCCTCCATCCTTTTTGCCTCTGGCAGGTGGACATTCCTTGTAATAGGTGGTATGCTGGTTCAGATTTCTTCTATTATAGATGGATGTGATGGAGAGATTGCAAGACTTAAGTTTCAGATGTCAAGATATGGCAGTTTTCTTGATTCCACACTTGACAGATATGCGGACTTCCTTGTTATCTTTGGCTTAGCATATGGGTACTGGAGATTGCATGAAGATTTCATGGTCTGGATACTGGGATTCTTTGCTTTGATAGGCGTGTTTGCTTTCAGCTATATCAATGCCAGATATGAAGCAGTTTTTCATAAAGAGTCTGCAAGCCTGCCTCTCAGAAGGGATCTAAGACTGTTAGTAATCGCAGTTGGTGCTATAGTCAATCAGGTATTAATAACATTGTTATTATTATCTCTTACAAACATCGAGGTGTTCAGAAGACTCATAAGCTTTAGAAGAGAAAGCCCTGCTGTATAAACTATAACCCCTCTATCAGCGCCACGTTCATATTCTTCCTGAGACCCAGAGCTTCTGCCACTGATTCACATTTTGTTCTCAAGAGATAGGCTATGGGTTTAAAATCATATTCTGACATGCTCTCATAGTTAGCCATTCCCTTGCTGATTATGAGTGATGCTTTTTCAAGGGCTTCCACAAGTATATGCGGGGCTTCCTTCAGGCAAACCCCAACAGCATTTGAACCTGTGGTTAGTACTCTATCCACCATTGTATGGATACCAAGCTCTTTAACTTCCTTCATGGTAACATCATTGAGTATTGGTGCACCTCTCACCACAAGAGTGACTCTACCCCCATGTTTCCGTATCTGCTCAAAAAGCAAGGTATCAAACAGAATCTCACCACAGTTATCCGCAAGATACACCACCTCTTTTATAAGAGCTTTCATCCTGCTTGTATCATCCACATCAAGCCCGTGCTCAAACTGCTTGAGTATGCTTTCTTCAGCGATTTCTTTATCAGTCTCATACCCAAGCACTCCAAAATCAAAGGAATTGCCTATAATCGATACAAGCACAGCACGCCTGAAGCAATCACCTTCTGACACGAACTCTCTCGCTAAAGGAAGAAGCTTTCTTGCAGCCATATTGCTCTGCTGTTTTTTCTTCCTATATGGGTCATTGTCGTTGAGTATCCTGTACACCACTCTATGAACCTTTGTGCTCACATAGGTAGCAGGTACCTCTTTTTTGAGACATTTCCTCAGAATCTCCCTACTTGTAAGCACAGCTTTCTTTTGAAGCTCAACATCCTGGGTAGAGAGTTCTGCCTCATACTGAACTCTTGATAATAAACATGGCAAACATCGTGGATGCATCTTCAAGCTCTCTTCTCCTAAAATTCAAAGAGTGAGCGCTGATGGGTTGACTTATGCATTTTTTTCTCTCCCATGACCCTTAATGTTTCCCCTTTCACCCCGAAATCTGAGAGAATACGCTCAACAGGTGGTAATATCTGCTTATTAATATAATAATCAACATCCAGCGGTAAGTTATGCTCTTTTGCATACTCAGGGTCTTCTGCCCTCTCCACGAACAGACCATTCCCAGCGAGTATCACGAAAGGTATCCTGTCTCCAAGATTGGCTATTTTCCCCCGTTTTTGCATCTTTTCCACAACAGTGGTGTGGGGTTGTTTGCTCTTATAACTCTCAACCTTCTTTGTGAACTGCCTCGTTAATATAAGGTCTTCATAAAGCTGGGGGTCTTTTCGTACATCCATGGAACGAATTCTGTTGATCACGTTCTTAACATGTTCTATGGCGCTCTCAACATCTCCTTCCTTAAGAACAAGCTCAAGAACTCTATCCACGGTTTTGGTGGTAAGGTTGCACCAGTCTCTGCGTACGGTTTCCATACCCTTAACTCTGATTCTATCCTTCCATGTATTGTTGGTTTTTTCGAATACCCAGATTGCATACCGCTTTTTTGCCAGGAAAAGAGCACGTCTTGCAAAAGCATCAAACACAAGTTCCATGGGTTTCTGGAGCGAAGAGGTCACAATGCTGGCTATTCTCTTCCCTATGAGTTCTGCTTCCTCAAGTGTTATCTCATCATCTATGAGATTCACAAACACGCTATCGGTATCTCCATACACTACTGACAGGCGAATGCATTTTCCATTTTTATCCCCTAATACGATTTCTTTTATCTCATGTTCAATAAGATGCTTGGTGCGCAGGATATTCTCTCTACCAAAACTCGTAACAGCGTTAGCTAAGGTCAGGCTATACAGCCTTGCTCTTGCATATCCTGCATATCCATAGAAGCTGTTGAGCAGAATCTTCAGGGCAAGCTGGGTGGCATCAAGCACCCTGTATTCTTCTTTATTAGCAGTCTTCATTCTCTCACGGGTTGCCTGTCTCTGCTTCAGCAGATTCTCGAGTATAGCAGGTACTATGCCCTTAACCACCTTACTTGAGGCAAAAACTCCACCAGAGGGTGCTACTATCACATCTTCTGGTTTATCTTTAACGATAACAGTGGTATAGCAAAGGTTGTGAGCCATCATTATGGTTGGGTAAAGAGATTTATAGTCAAGAATCACAACATTTTCAATCAATCCCTTTTTTGGCTGAAGCACCTCACCCCCTTTCAGTTCCTCTTCATCAAACCTTAACTCCGAGACCTCTGCAGTAGGTTTGGCAGGAAGCACTCTATCATGTTTCATGAACTCTCTCAGCAAAAGATTCTCCACCATTTGAGTTTGTCCTCCATCCAGAATATCCTGCAGAAGCACTCCACTTGCTTTTGAGAGAGCGATATACTTGTCAATAAGCCGAAGTTTGTTAAGAAATCCAATAACAAGCTCTGCATCACGTCGTGCATACTCAATGAATTTCCTGAGTTTCTCGCCATCATCCTTCCAGCAGGTTTCCATCTCTGAGAAAGGAATCTCAAGCTTTGTTTCTTCAAGCAACTCTTTTGCAGCGTTTTTTAAAGTATATTGTTTCAGACTGAACTCCCTGCGAAGCAAGGGTAAGATATCAACAACAATGCGCCCTGTAACACTTACCCGTATACTGCCTGCAATCTTCCTGTAGTACACAGGCTTTCCATCCCTGCCCATAACATATTCTATTTTTTTTCCTTTCTTATTGAGATGCTTTATTCTATCCACCATGTAAGGAATATCAAAACTGTTGGAGTTGTAGCCAGCAAGAATATCTGGGTCGTACTCTTTTATTATCTCAAAGAAGCGCTTCAGCATGCCCTCCTCACTCCCGCAAACCTCCACATCACCCTTGATATCCGCATGCTTGCCCACAAGCACAAGGCTCTTTTTACCCCTGAAATCAGGATCAAAAGCAAGACTTATGAGTATTATGGGTGAGGTTTCAGGGAGAGGCATAGCGCTATTGGAAGGAAGACATTCAATATCAAAGGCAAGGTGTTTAAAGGGGGCGTTCTTCAGCATCTCTATCGGCTTTACGTTTCTTGATACAATGTTGATACTGCACAATACCTCATCACTACCATGCTCTATTTCTCCTACCTTTGCCCATCTCATACCCCCCAACCCATTGTCTATAAGATATCTATTCCTGAAGAGAATATCAGTTTCATACACCTCTTCTACTATTTCTTTTATCTCGTCCCTTATGACAGGTACATTCTTAGGGTCATAGACTATAATCTTAAGCATATCTGTTGGATGCTTGAAATACCCTATAGGTTCGAATCTTTTAACATGCTCTACCCTCTTGACATACTCTTTAAATTTCTTTTTTATAATCTCTGCCATCTCAGGCTCAGCCTTTGCATAGAAATAGGGTTCAAAATCAGGCACTGAACAGCATATACTGTTTCCAGATTCGTCTCTTCCATACAGTCTCACCACTGGTTTGCCTTCCTTGTATGTGTAATCGGCATCCAGAATCTGGAAATTCATAAAAAGTTAATCATCCTCTATAGCTTTAAGTGTTTGCACAGCCATTTCTTTTATAGTTAAAAAAGCAACAATAAATATATTAAGAAGAAGTACAGTAGAAACTACGGATATTACTGATTGAGTTCCTGTTGAGATAAAATGATTCAGGAAGCCTTTGCGTAAGGAGTAGTTTTACATAAAGAAAATTAAATATGGAATACACATGACCACTATTGAGCTTTATTATTCAGACACATGTCGCGACTGCCATCAGATTAGATCCATTTTAATGGAGATACTCCCTAAAAGCATGAGATTTAAGGAAATCAATATATCCCATCCAGAAGGACAGAAACGAGCTTCAGAGCTCAATATAATGTCTGTTCCTGCTATTGTTATTGATGGGGAGGTTGTATGTTTGGGTAGAATATCGAAAGAGGAAATCTTAAGAGAGATCAAATCACGGGAGAGCTAAGCCATGCATCTCAATAAATATAAAAATCTATCCAGAGGCATTTCAGACACCTATATAAACGTACACCCGATCCAGCGTGGAGGAGTACTCACAGGAGAGGCAAGAAAAGCCCTTCTTGAATTCGGTGATGGCTACTCATTATGCGACTTCTGCTTTGAGGCAAGAGTGGATCTTCTGGATAAACCTCCTGTTCGGGATCTAATAGAAGATATAGCAGAGTTTCTGAACATGGATGATGTCAGGTTCACAGCAGGTTGCAGACATGCGAAATGGGCGGCGATGCATATGGTATGCGAACCTGGGGATACGGTTGTGATGGATTCTCTTGCCCATTACACCTCATACCTTGCAGCAGAGGCAAACAGATTGAACATTGTAGAGGTACCTCATAATGGCTATCCAACCTTTGAGATTGATGTTGATGGGTATGCAAGAAAATTCGAAGAAGTAGAGCAAAAAACTGGAAAACTTCCTTCTATGGCAGTGCTTACCCATGTGGATTACAGATACGGTAATCTTGCTGATGCTGAGAAAGTAGGAAGGATATGCAAGGAGTATGGAGTACCTTTTCTTCTCAACACAGCCTATTCCTCTGGCGTAATGCCCATAGATGGAAAAAAACTTCATGTGGATTTCCTCTGCTGCTCAGGACATAAAAGCTGGGCAGCAACCGCTCCCATTGGGATGCTTGCCACAACATATGAATGGACCAACAAGTTATTCGATAGGTCTACAGTAAGGGGGGACTGGAGCGGGAGAGGATTCACGAAGAAAGAGGTGGCTCTGTTCGGATGTTCACCTGTGTTCGGTGCACCTGTAGCTACACTGATGGCGTCATTTCCTGCTGTTGTGGAGAGGGTAAAGCACTGGGATGAGGAGGTCAAAAAGGCAAGATATTTCGTGAATGAGATAGAAAAGATTGAAGGTTTTCATCAAATGGGTGTAAAACCCAAGCAACATACTCTCATGAATATAGAATGCCCCTCGTTCCATGAGGTGGCTAAAAAGCATAAGCGTAGAGGGTATTTCCTCTATCATGAATTAAAGAAACGAAAAATCGTAGGGTTACATCCAGGCATGAGCAAGAATTTCAAGATTAATACCTATGGCTTGAAATGGGAACAAATAAAGTATGTTGTTTCAGCGTTTAAGGATATTGCAAAGCAAAACGGAATAAATGTTGAGGAATAATAATCGCTCCGCATCCTTGCCTTTTCAAAGGTGAGCAAGCCGAGAAAGAAATAAGAAATAAATATAATATAGCTAAATTAGATAAAAATAGAGATAGACAGGGATGTAGCAAACGAGTTAAAGAGGATGATTGAGGTAGAAGATACTTATCTCAGTGATAAGGAGGTTAATAGAATTAAGAAACAAGTAGCAAAGACGGTAAAGGTTCGTCTACTGGATCCAAACAAAAACAAGATTGATGAGTTAAAGGAGACTATTTCCAGCTATTCTAAAGCCTGCAATATCTTCATTCAGCACCTTAAAGGCAGAAAGTTAACAAGAAAGACCCTTAATGGTGAAGTATATAATAAAGTAAGAGAAGAGATAGGATTGCCTACTGTATTAGCCCAGAATGCAAGAGATGTAGCAATAGAAGCGATGAAATCCTACAAAGCAAAGAAAGGCAAGAAATCGTTACCTGATTTCTCAAAATGCAAATCAATCAGATTAGATAGCAGAGGATTTAGAATAATCCATAAAGAAGGTAATAGATATCAGTTCCTAATCTCTCTAAGGTTCAAGAACAGGCGTGTTATCCTTCCCTTAGAGTGTCTGCCTTCGCACTACCCATTTAAGCTGTTAATGGAAGTGGTTAAAGAAAAATGGAAGATAGGGTGTATAACAGTAGTAAGAAAGAGAAATGGTTGGTGGGTTCACATTACCATATCTAAAGAAGTTGTTGTTAAAGAGCCAACTATACAGTCAACACCTATAGCTATAGACTTGGGAAATGTTAATCTGGCAGTGGTGTCCACTCCAGATACAGTCAGATTTTTCAGCGGGAGAGAGTGGTGGCATCGCAGAAGAAGATGGAATAATATAAGAGAGAGGTTGCAGAAGCAGAGGAAATTCAGAGCGATCAAAAAGCTTGGTGATAAGGAGCAAAGGTACAGCATAAACCTTGCTCACAAGATAAGCAGGGAAATTGTATCAGTGGGTGAACAGTACCAGAATCCAGTCATAGTGATGGAGGATTTGACAAACATAAGAGACCGAATGGACTTCTCAAGAGAGCAAAACTATAGAAATCATGGATGGTTCTTCCATAGGTTACAGTCATTCATCGAATACAAAGCTATGGAGAAAGGCATTTTAGTCGTCTATCTACCCCCAGAGTGGACATCAGTAACATGTCCCAAGTGTGGGGATGCCCACCCAAAAAACAGAAACAGACAAAAACACGAATATAGATGCCACTACTGTGGATACACCCTTAACGATGATCTTATAGGTGCTAGGAACATAGCTAGATTGTTTGAACATGTGGCATCTGGCTATACGTCAGATGTCATGGGCTGTATGACCCAGCCCTTGACGGGGGCGGTATGAAGCAAAAAAGCGGACTTAACCCCAACCGAACATCCAGAAGGATGCCCTTCATTTTAATGGAGAAAGGAGGTCACGATTGAATATGAACTACGAAAAACTGTCCAAGAAATTCAGGAAATTTTTTGAGCTTCCTTCATCACCTGTGGCTGTGAGAATTATAAGCGATGAGTCTCAGGAAAAAACGAAAAACATACCTCCCATGCGCTTCTGTGAGATGGTGAGGAGATGTGCATTTTATGGAGAGAGCTTTCTGTTCGGTGTTGAAGAGCTCACATGCACAAGTGGAGAGCTTGCTTTAGGTTTCACCGCACCTACGTATGGTGAGATTTACCCAAGAATAAAGCCAGCCCAAACAAAGCTGATAAGCATTACTCCCTTAGAAAAAACTCAAAAGAAACCAGATATTGTGATAATAATAGGCAATCCTCGTAAGATTATGCGTATAGCTTCGGTACTTTCAAAACTGCATGAAAAACAGCCTGTTGAAGCAAGATTCAAAGGTGAATTCGCTGTATGTGGTGAATGCACCGCCATACCCTATATGGAAAAGAGAGTGAATCTCTCTCTTTTATGTGATGGAGCAAGGATGTTCTCAGGGTACAGGGATGATGAAGTGGTGATGGGTTTCCCAATTGAGGATTTTATTCGCATCTCCGAGAGTACTGAAGAAAAAGAGATTACAAGCGCTTTATGTGGCTGTATAATGGATGATATTCCTAAGAATGCAGTAGATGCTATTGAAAAGATGGGATTTGGAAAAAGCACTGACCACTTCTTTGGAAGGTTTGGTAAGGAGATTCTAAGGCTCTATACACCAAAGGATGAAGGTGGTAGGATCACTTCGCTCACCCTTCATGTGCCTGTTAAATATAAAGATAAGGAAACAGCGTTAAAAGCTGACGAAAAGGCAAGAGAAGTGCTTCAATTACCCCTGCTTCACAGGGTAAGGGATAACTGGATTGATATCGCTTTACCCTTAGAGCTTGGTGAAAGTCTTGCCAGAGCGAGCATGAGGGGCGAGAAGTTCGAAGCCTTGATAAAAAGCGGAATTGATACCATATTGAAGGAAGTGGAGAAGCTAAGAAGGAAAACAGCAAGTTGAGGTATTTCAGATGCACTCATAGAATCACCTCAAGGAGACTCCCGATTTTAATCGAGGAGAGGAATTGAGG
>CAZCRM010000027.1:0-13710 GCA_964501085.1 uncultured Methanosarcinales archaeon
ACTTCTTCTGCAAAGAGGAAGCTTAAATGGCTTGCAGGAAAGGAGCAAAGAAGGGGTACAACGTTCCAGATAAGTAGAGCGTTGTTATGGAGACGCTCAAGATAAGGCAACGCTGCAAGCATAGGAAGCAAAGAGCAATATTTCATAGCTGGGCTTTTTCTAAGCTCCAGCAGATGATTACAAATGTTTGGAAAAGGGAATAATCGCTTATGTCCTCGTTGCAATACAATAAAAGAAACCGGAAAAGTCAGGCTTTGTTCAGATGTGTTAGCTTTGGTTTTCAGCATAATGCTGATGTAGTTGCCTCCTTTAACCTCGTCCAGCAGATTAGAGAGTTTTGGCATCCGTCAACATGTCAGAAGGGGTCTTGCATTGAGAGCACCTGCAAGCCACCTATGGGTGGTAGTTGACTCTTTACACATACACAACCTTACTCCCGATTTGAGGGTGATAAGAACGCCTCTACTCTACCTGGATAAAAAGAAAAAATATTTCCTATTGTAATCAATCCAGTACCTGTCCAGAAAATCAGGATATGAATCTCAAAATCTCTCAAGCTCACAAAATTGAAGATCAGTATAACAACACCCAAATGCAAAAGTGAAGAACCTAACTTTACTATATTGCCATCTTTCTCAAATCTAACGCTTTTGCTTCTTCTAAATGTAAGAATAACCACAATACTCTGCACAACCACCATAACAGCAAGCATAAAGCCAAGTCCTTTCACCATATCTGAAGAAAAGGTTATGAGAAGCGTTGTTATCAGCACAACAACGCTGAATGGTACTAATATACTCCAATGCAACAATCGCTTGGGTATGCAGAGACCGAGAGAAACAAGTAGCATCAAAAGAAATGGATATAGATAGTGGTTCATAATATCTATGTATTCAGCTTGAGATATTTTCCATGCAGAAGAAACAAGGTAATCATAGTATGCAATCCCATAAACACATACCATACCCGTTGCAAGAAGAATGAGGACTGTGCAAATAATCAGATAATAATCATATCGTCTCATGTTACCACTGAATGTATTCCTGGCATGATATAGGTGAGCAGGTAGGTGAATACCAGCGAGGCAAAGCAGATTATGCCCATATAGGCGGTAGCATTCCACATCTTTTTAATGTATATATGGGCATGCAGGTATGCGGTGTAGAGCAACCACATCATTATAGAACCACTTATCTTAGGGTCCCACCACCATGCTTGGTTCTTCCATGCTTCCACAGCCCATGGGTAGCCCATAAGCATTCCAAATGTTAGAAAGATATACCCGATTTTCGCATACCTGTAGGCGATTTCATCATACACTTTATCCCTTTTTACAAGCATGAAAACACATGCTGCAAAGGTGATTACAAGAGATGCATAGGCTATGAACAGCATGGGTGGGTGACTCCACATATACACCGAGTTGTAATAGTAGGTGATTCGCTCGTAAAGCATGATTGCGGTCTTAAAGATACTCATATCCTTTAAAGCAAAAGCTACATGCCAGTTTGTGATTTCCCTATGCAAAGTGGGGAGAGGATCTCTGAACGGGTTGGAGAAAAAGAATATTATGGCTGAGAATATAGATAGCATTACGCCAAGAAATGACACAACCTCTCTGTTTCGCAGGCTTGATGTGAATAGCAAAACCAGCATTGCCCAGAAAAACAGTTTTTCATTCTCAATCCACAATGGTATAATCAAGTGACTGTTTTCTATAGGTATAAGATGCCTCATAAAAACAGGATATTTAATAATTATATATTCATAAATTTGTACGTGAAATCTGATGAGCAAAACAAATCCAAGCATGTAAAGAATAGCAAGAATACGTAGTAATTTTGTTAATATATTATAATATTTATCATCTTTTTTCCATAAATATCCAAGGGATAACACTCCTTGTGCCAAGGATATCATCAGAATGCTGGTGATGACTGGGCTACCAATAGTGATCAAGCTCTCCCTTGCAGATATATACTCATAAAAACTCATTAAGTTCAATCTCCTCTACAGGTTTACCATCTATTGTAGAAGGAGCGAGCCATTGTATAATCTTCATTAGCTTTTCATAATTCTCTGCTGAAATCTCAACATGTATACACCCCAAGGTAGGTTTTTCATCAGAAAAATTCACCTTTCCCACAAAAGCAGCCTGTTTGTTCAGGTAAAACTCTGTGGTGTTTCCTTTAACACCACGCAGCATAATACCTCTTGCGGTATCCAGGATACGTTGCTCTCTTAGTAATTTATGAAGCTCTCTGAGACATTCTATTCCTCCCTCACCATATAACACTCGCCCCTTAAGATGAAGGTCAACAGGAAACAGGTTGGTTATGGCAAGCTTGACCTTTTCCTCATCCTCGGTTGCATAAACTGGCGCTGATACTCTAACAACATTCATATCTTAAAACTTCTTCAACCGCCTTGTGAAATTTTTCAAGAGAGTTGGTGTTTTCAATGGTTATATCTGCCATCTGTATCAGCTTTGCCAATCCCCAGCTTTTTTCCCTTTCATCCCGTCTTTTGAGTTCTTCCATACTATTGCTATCATCGCTACGCAGACGATTCTTCAATCTCTCAAACCTCTGCTCAAACGGTGCATGAATCGCTATAAGCTTGAAATCATCTCCGAACTGCTTTTTAAAGTACTCCACCTCCTCCTTGTTTCTGGTACCATCAATCACTATAACATGAGACCTAAGGCTCCGAATCTTTGGCATACAGCGCTTCGCAATGGCATCCATGCCTTCTTCTTTTCTTAGCTTAGTACCTGTACCTCCAACATTTTCATCTGTTGCAGGTAAACCCTGTTTAGCTGTTTCTTCTCTCACGATATCCCCCATGTTGATAACAGGTATGTTCATTCTCTTTGCCACATTGGAAGCCTCTGATTTCCCTGACCCAGGCATTCCCACAAAGGCAATGATTTTCATGTTGCTTTAATTCTGTTTGGAGATAATAAATCTATGCAACTTGACACGTTATACAGTATTTTTATATACGACTTTATACATTAAAGAACAAAATTGTACAGTGATGGTTATGAAAGAACATATATATAAACTCGTACAGAATCAAAGCCTCACAACTGAAGAGGCTGAGGATGCCATGTCCATGATATTCAGTGAGGCAAGTGATGCAGAGATAGCTGCTTTTTTAACAGCTCTGAAGATGAAAGGTGAAAGCATACAAGAGATAGCTGGGTTAGCAAAGGGGATGAAGAGAGCAGCCAATATGATTTCTCCAAAGGTAAAAGGTACTCTTGTTGATACCTGTGGGACAGGGGGAGATGCCACCGGCACTATCAACGTGAGTACGGGTGCAGCCATAGTGACAGCGGCTTCAGGTGTGCCTGTGGCAAAGCATGGGAATGTTTCCATCACCTCGAAATCAGGGAGTGCTGATGTATTGCAGGAGCTTGGGATACATATAAACATGCCTCCTCATGAGGTGGAAAAAACCATAGAAAAGGTGGGGATTGGTTTCATGTTTGCACCTGTGTTTCATCCATCCATGAAAAGGGTGGCGAAGATAAGGCGCCAGTTAGGCTTTAGAACAGTGTTCAATATTCTTGGACCTCTAACTAACCCAGCCAGTGCAAAGGCACAGGTGATAGGTGTTTTTGATAGCTCTTTATGCGAACCCATGGCAAGAGTGCTGAGTATTCTTGGAACTAAAAGAGCACTTGTGGTTCATGGGAGTGGCATGGATGAAATCTCTAACATAGGTGAAACTCAGATAGCTGAACTCAACGATGGTAGAGTAACACACTACACCATCACACCTGAAACGCTTGGTGTGAAGCGTGCCTCTATTAAAGATATTGCAGGTGGTACGCCTCAAGAAAACGCAGAGGATATCGTAAGAGTGCTGAAAGGGGAACAAGGAGCAAAACGAGATATCATTGCTATCAATGCAGGCGCAGCCATTCTTGTTGGGGGTAAAGCTGACACCTTATTATCAGGAATAGCTATAGCAGAGGAATGTATTGATAGTGGTGCAGCCCTTAAGAAGCTGGAGGAGTTTGTGAAAGTAGCAGGGGATCCTGAAAAGCTTGAGAGGTTTCTGTGACTAGGGTAAAAATCTGTGGTATCAGGAGCGAAGAAGAACTTAGGATGGCAGTGAATGCAGGAGCTCATGCTGTTGGTTTTATCACCGAGGTACCTGTGCCCACTCCACGAAGGGTTACCCTTGCTCAGGCATCAAGACTTATCTCAATGGTACCTGTGTTTGTGACCTCAGTGCTTGTAATCATGCCTGAGAGTGCTCAAGATGCAATAAACATGATTCATACTGCTAAACCCTTAGCTGTGCAGATACACAATGACCTTGAGCTTTCAGAACTCAAAAAAATCAAGGAAACAGGGGTGAAGCTCATTAAGACCATCTCGATACCTATAAATGCAGACTCATCAGCCATCATTGAACAGATAAATGAATGCAAGGGGATAGCAGATGCTATTCTCCTCGATACCATGGTTAAGGGGAAATCAGGAGGTACAGGATTAACTCATGACTGGGAGATAAGCTCTGAGATTGTTCGTTCTTCAAGTATGCCCATAATCTTAGCAGGTGGGCTTAACCCAGAGAATGTCAGAGATGCCATCATGAAAGTCAAACCCTATGCTGTGGATGTGGCATCTGGTGTTGAAACCAATGGTAGAAAGGATGTTAAGAAAATCATCGATTTCATGAAGAAAGTGGGGTTACATGAATTTTGATATTAGCAAAGAGGAGTTTCTCAGACTTGCTCAAGAAAAACCTGTGATGATTCAATTAATGGCAAAATTGAAAACCAATTGCTCTCCTCTTGAGGTGTATGCTTCTCTGAACAAGAAATACTCATATCTCCTTGAATCTGTGGAAAAGGAGCAGAGGCACGCAAGATTCTCCTTTGTAGGGGCAGAACCTGATGCTATTGTTACTGTCAAGAATCGAAAGGTAACCTTGGATTATCCTCATAACAACAGTATGGTAAAGTATATTGAGAACTCTCTTTCAAGTATATGCGATGCTGATGGAAGAATCAAAGCAGGTTTTGATACCCTGGATGCTCTACGTGCTGCGTTAGTTACTTCAGAAGTGAAGTTCATAGGCAGAGGATTCGAAAGACAGGCTTTTCTGGGTGGTGCTATTGGTTTTTGTGCCTATGATATGGTGTATGACTGCTGGCTTGATTTACCTCCTAAAAAAAGCTCAACTCCTGATGCACAGTTTGCCATCACCACAAAAAGCATTGTCTTTGATCATCTCACTGATAATATATACGTGGTAATAACACCCTTTGTTGAGAAAGACCCTGAAAAGGTTTACCTTGAAGCTGAGAAGGAGGCTGAGAGATTAATATCGTTGATCAGGTCTGCAAAACCTTTCATTGTTAGAAAAAGCATGCCTGAAGCAATAAAATGCAATATGGGAAAAGAGGAATACGAAGATGCTGTAAGAAAGGCAAAGCAGTATATAATCAATGGTGATATCTTTCAGGTGGTGCTTTCAAGAAGGTATGAAATAACCTCTAATCAGAGTCCTCTTGAGCTTTACACTCACCTGCGCAAGGTGAATCCCAGTCCCTACATGTACCTCTTTGAGTTCGGTGATATTGGTATAATAGGTGCAAGTCCTGAAACTTTACTTACTGTGCATAAGCGTAAGGTAATCACCAATCCAATAGCTGGAACATGTCCCAGAGGTGAAACACCTGAGCAGGATGAAGAGTTTGCAAAGGAGATGCTAAGAAGTGAGAAAGAGCGAGCTGAGCATGTCATGCTTGTAGATTTGGGGAGAAATGACGTGAGAATGGTCTCAAAAGGGGGGAGTGTTAAGGTAGAGGATTTCATGTCTGTACTGAAATACTCTCATGTTCAGCATATTGAGAGTACGGTTTCTGGATTACTAAGAGATGAATGTGATGCATTTGATGCTACCCGTGCCATTTTTCCAGCAGGTACACTATCTGGAGCCCCAAAAATACGAGCCATGGAGATTATACATGAGCTTGAGAAGGATGCAAGAGGAATCTACGGTGGTGGTGTGGGCTATTACTCATGGAATGGAGATGCGGATTTTGCCATCGTGATAAGGACGATAATCAAGAAGGGAAGCACAGCGATAGTACAAGCTGGTGCTGGTATTGTGGCAGATTCAGACCCTGAGTATGAGTACAACGAAACAGAACGAAAGATGGCTGCCATGATAAAGGTTATTGGAGGAGCATGAAGGTATTATTCATTAACAACAGGGATTCCTTTGTGTGGAATCTTGTGGATTATGTATCCATCTTTGAACCCGATACCATGGTGGTACCCAACACGATATCATTAGAGGAGGTAGAGGAGATTGAACCTCATGCTATAGTGATATCCCCTGGTCCAGGGCATCCTTCTAACTCAAAGGATATAGGAAGCTGTCTTGAGATCATCAGAAATACTACAGTCCCGCTCCTTGGAATATGTCTGGGTCACCAGGCAATAGCTGTTGCGTTTGGTGGTGAGGTTGGTCATTCCCCTTCAGGACCTTTTCATGGAAAGACCTCGCTGATTAAGCATAACAATAATAGCATTTATCATGGTTTGCCCAACCCTATTGTGGGAGGAAGGTATCATTCCCTTGCTGTAATAAAACTACCTCCCGCTCTCGAAGTAACTGCTAAGACTACAGAAGGTATAATAATGGGAATCAAGCACAGGCAAAGACCTATATATGGCCTGCAGTTTCATCCAGAATCTGTGCTCACTCCTCATGGACTAAAGATCATAGAGAATTTTCTGAGAATTGCACGCGATCTGAAAAATTGTAGAATTTAGCCTTAACATTGGCATTTCAAACTTAACTTCATGTATCCACATCCTATGCATGCCTTTCTGTCACAATATCCATAGCCTTTTTCTTGAGTATTGGGGAACTATATAATCCTTAATCTGCATAGACGCTTTTTTATAGTTATCCGAATAACTTCATATAATCTGAGCAAAGCAATTAATTTAAAAGCAAATAAGCTTTTTTTTATCTTAAGGCACCGCTTCAGCGGTTCCAAATGTTAGAATACAGTTCTATGTAACACATTAACATAATCATTATCATGATAAAGTATATTTATTACTATGACAATGAATTAATAAATGAAATTTGACCTGCTAAAAAAAGTGAAACCAGCAGAAGGCTCTCTTATAAAAAAGATAGACAAGGTTAGAGAAGCAAATACATCCAGTATATCAAGATATGAGGAAAAGATTGAAAATATTAAGGAGGAGCTGAGTAAAAAATTTGAGGAGATGCTAGAATCAAAAACTCAGCTCATCGAGGCAAATGCTGAAGCAATCAAATCCATACAAACCCAGCTCAACAAGATTGATAAGATAATCTCAACCAAGGATAAGGGCATAGAAGAATTCAAAGAAAAACTGAACAAGATAGATGAAACTGTTCTTGAATTACTTTCACTTTATGAAGTAGTATCCAATACTGTGAATCCTTTTGTTGGCGAGAGTAACAACCAGGTGACTCAGAAACTCGCTATACTTGAGAAAAAAGTGGATGAACTCAGTAAAACACAAGCAAAAGATAGCTTAGCAGAGGATATCGAGAACAGATTCAAGGCTCTTGAAGAAAGCATAACTGAACTGAAAAAGGTTGTGGAATCGAATAGCATTGATAAAGAGGCTCTTATAAAAGAGGTGAAGGAATCAATTTTTGAAAATATGGAGGGTAAGAATATGAACTCTGAGGAGAAAGAAAAAACAGCTACACTAATCTCTCAAAAAGAAGAAAATTCTTCTCAAAAGGAGGAATTAAAGAATAAGAAGGTAGCCAAGCTTGAGCACCTGGATAATCGACCTGAAACCTCCATCATTTTGCTCAACTGGATTGAGTTTTTAATGGAAAAGGTGGGAAGAAATAACCTCATCGATGTTCTAGAGTATTATGTAGATATTGGGTGGATTAGTGAGGAGGTATGTTCAAAAATGATGACTTATGCTAGTGGAATTGACTACTATGTGGAAAAACCCACATGGAAACTGCTTCCTGAGGATCATACAAAATCATTGTTGTTCATAGAACAGCTTCGTGGCAAGAAGATTGATAAAAATATGCTTATGAGGGTGGAGAGAAATGTAGACAAGGTGATTCGGAGTAGTGAAGTCTTGATGCTCTAAGCTCTTTTCCTTGCATTTCCATAGGTGTAAAACACTATAATGATTAAAAGAGCAATGCTTATGATTGTTACAATGGATAGGCTATACTGGGAGTGTTTGTATGCAAATATGGAGATAAGGACGCCAATAGACATAGCTACTGGCATCAGCATGCTCAGCACCGTGAATTGTTTTGATACCATAGTTTATACCTCCTATAATGACACCAACTTCATATGCAGCAAGGGTTTAGATAATCGAATGGTAGCCTCTGCACATATCGCAGAAGCCCACAATAAACCTACGAAATGATTATAGGTATTGGAAAAATGACCTCCATCGACCACTCTCATAAGCAGGGCTGAAAGAAAAGAATGCCCCACAAGCATACTCATTATAAGAAAACTCAGAAGTTCGACATTCATTGAGGATGCTGATGTGATTGGTATGCCTATATCCATGCCAGGAGGAACATTTATATTTTCAAAAATCTCGCTCAGCATATCCACTATGGCAAGAGTGAGATACATGGTGAATGCGATTCCTGCAGTGAGACCGTAAAGTGTACCTACAAGATTGGAGGAAATGCTGTAACGGAGCTTTCTGAGGGAGTTTATTACCATGACATTATCCCCAATGATATCTCCTATAACCTCTGGTTTTCCACCAAGATGGGTTCCCTCTGCAAAGATTGTGCCAAAACGCTCTATCAGATTGCTTCCAGTGCCTGCTGCAAAGAACTCCCAGGAGCGCATCTTGTTGATTCTGGTCATTAACCTTTTATAAAGATCTCTTACATCTTTGGTGAGAGGACCAAAATCATGATAGATAAGCTGTCCAAGAGATTCGTTAATCATACCACCTCTTGCACCTGCTGAGGCACCCAATGATCTTATAAAAGAGGCGAAATTATCATCCAGTCTCTTGATTCTGCTCTCCTCTTTGCTCGCTATAGTACCTGTTATCAGAAAAGGTGTAAGTACTGCTGCCACCTCTATTGTTACAGGAAGTTTATTCCACACCAGTAAGAGAATCGCCACAATAAGTACGCCTATGATAGAATAAGGAAGAGATATTCTGAGTTTTCTGGTTGCTTCGGTATCTATATCAAGGGTATGCCATATTTTATCCTTAGGCACCCTTACCTTTGCAAAATAGACCAGTAGCGCTTCCACACCTATAAACATAATGATAGCACCTATCATCATGTTTTCTGCATTTACCCCCATTAGCACAGGAAGCAGAAGAGCAAAGGAAACTATGAATAACAGAGCCATGACCATGGATACATAGATTTCTCTGATTAAATCTATGGAATGAAGGGCATCCTTATACATGGTATCGAAATCGTTCATCACCACCTTCTGCTCTCTTTTCAAGAATGCTTCAACATCCTCTCCTGAATCCACAGCATGAGCAAATCTGTCCAGAAAATCTGCAAATATCTCAGAAGGCGTGCGTCTTGCGATGAACCTGCATGCTTTAGCAAAACTCAGATTCCAGTCGTTCATGAGCATGTATATTTTCTCTGTTTCTTTTGCAAGGTACCCATATGCCTCATTCTGAGAAAGCCTGTAAAGTAATTCTTTCAACTGCATCTGGGATGTGGCAAGCACACCCATCTGAGTAATATAGTAATGTATGTTGTTATTGATGTCCCTCTTACTGCTTTCATACACGCTCAGGGGATAGAATAAAATCAGCATGATAAAGATAACTGGTATAAAATATATAATCAGCTTAATATATCCTTCAATCAGCGAAGGAAACGCCACTCTCATAACAACAACAAAAGCTATGCCCATAAAAAGAACTGGAAGTGCGAAGCGTTTGATGTAATCAGAAGGGGTGATACCTATTGTGTGAAATACTTTCTTCCATTTCATATTCTCACCTACAGCGAAAGACCTTCAGCACCTCTCTCCTGAAACTCCCATATGATTTTTAGAACTTCATGATAATCCTCAATCCCCTGCTCTCTCATCCTCTCTAATATCCCAGCTCTCAGGAAAAGATCCTCGTATATCTTTCTTTTATCAGTATAACCAAGCTTATCTGCTATTTTGTTTTCCAGAATATAGCTGTTGTTCAACCCTCTAAAGTTATGCTTATCCTGCACAGGGTCCCACTGGAACACTGCTCTGGTAACCACACCTCCAGCCTCTTCATAGTATCCTTCAATCTCCTCTATGGAAATGCACCGCCTAAGGAATTTTCCCTTACGATAAACAGCTTGGAGTATCATAACAACGTTGAGATTGTCAATAAAGGTGACAGGAACATTGATAGGATGACCTGTGAGGCGCTGAATCATCTTTCTCACAGCACTGGCATGAAAGGTGGCAAGCACTGGATGCCCAGTCTGCATGGCTTGGAAAGCCACCGCTCCCTCCACACCTCTAATCTCTCCTGCTATAATGTAATTAGGTCTTGATCGCAGGGCAGCTTTTAATAGGGTGAACATATCAACCTGAGATTCCTTTGGGCCCTGCTCTCTGGTTATGAGTTGCTGCCAGACTTCATGGGGTGGATTCACCTCTGCGGTATCCTCCACACTGTATATCTTAGACTTTCGGTTAATAAAAGGAAGACAGGCATTCAGCATTGTTGTCTTTCCGCTTGCGGTTTCTCCTGAAAAGAAGATACTCATCCCGTTTTCAAGACATAGCCACAGATAAGCTGCTATATTGCTATCTATACTCCCCCAGTTAATCAGCTGAATTATGCTGATGGGAACCTCACTGAACTTTCTCATGGTGAAACTGCTTCCCCTTCTACTCACATCATCGCTATAGATGATGTTGATTCTGCTTCCATCTGGGAGAGCACCATCTGCAATAGGACGGGATTCACTCACAGGTCTTCCAATACGCTCACTCATCCCCCTCAACCAATCATCCAGCTTGCTTTTGGTTTCAAAGGTTATGTTGGTTTTGAGCATCCCGAAAATTTTATGAACAATATATACCCCACTCACCCCTATGCTATGAATATCCTCAAGATATGGGTCTCTTATAACTGGCTCTATTGGGCCATGTCCAATAATGTCCCTCTCTATGAGATAACTAATTTTCTGGTACTCTTCTTTTGTTATCGAAACCCTCTCATCTGAACCAAAAACCTTAAAACCTTTCTTCTCTGAGCTTCCAAAAACAATGCTATCATTCAGTAGCTTGTTGATGATTTTTTTGAGCTGTTCATCATTCTCTGGTGCAGGTTCATTGGGCGCTTTCTCTAACATTAAATCCATGATCTTCTTATAATCCTGCTCTTCCTGTTTAGTAAGTCTGGGTTCTATGGCGATATACCTCACCTCTCCCTTTTCAGCATCCCCTTTAATATGAATGAAGATGGGGTCACCTACAGGATAGAGTATGTTGGGATATTTAATCTCTGAAAGCGATTTTGAAAGCTGTACCATGAACTCAGGTTGCTCTGGTAACTGGTTGAGATATTCCTGAAGATGTGGGTTTCTCTGACATGCCTCTTTTAGCTCATTCATAATCTCACGCCACAGAAGCTATCTCCACCACAAGACCTACATTTGGCTCTATCCTGAAACCCATTATGCTTCCCACTGTTGATTTGGCTCCAGTAAATTTATTTACTTTCAGGGTATGCTTTACCTCACTACCCAAGGTTTTTTCCTCTAAGGTAATGTAAACATCACTGGATGAGATAAACTCAGAGAGCACGTCTTTATCAAGTTCAGTGCTGTCTGCTGTAGCGATGATTGTCTTGTCCATGCCTGTGATTTTCTTGAAGAATGAGATGAGTTCAAGGGCTTTATTGGGATTTGCACTTGATTTTATGAGGGAAGAAAGGGTATCGATGATGATAACCTCATTATCAAAAAGTTCTTTTGCTCCCATTAATCGCTCTATGAAATCTGATCTGGTCTTGATGGATTTGATGAGGGGAAGTACTGGAATAAATAAAAGTTTTTTTTTCAGGAGATATGTGGCTATGGGATAGTTCTGGGAGTACATCTGACGAATAAAACCTTTTGTGGTGAGTTGAGTAGAAATCATGGTCACCGTGATGTTGTTGCTCAACAGCCCAAACGCTATTCTTTGGACTATAGTACTCTTTCCACTACCATTTCCACCCTCTATAAACACGATGCTACCTGCTGGAAATCCACCTCCTAACTTTTTGTTGAATTCATCCCTTTCAAGTTCAAAGGATAAGAGTTTCATGGTCATATCCTAAAATCAAGGGTATCCTCTACTCCATTTTCAGTAACCACTCTTATCCTGTGGTCTCCAGATGATAGAGTAGTATTCACCTTTAATTCAAGCACATCAGCAGGATTCCATACACTGCCTCCACCTATGATTGTTTTTTGTATATTGCTATCTTGCACTACTATTCCATCAATGAGTACTGTAACATACTCATACGCAAGAGTGCTTCTCCCCGTGTTCTTTACATAGAAGATATAGTTACTGCCATCATAGGAGATGTTTTTAGGGTCGTTGATGATTGTAATGTCGCTCTTCAACTGCTTTGATAATGTATTACTCCCTTCCCATGCCGCATTAACTATGGAACCAACATTAGTATATATTATTGTGGCTATGCTTCCTGCGATTATCATGGCTGTGATAAAGAAGATAAGATGGGTTGAGGAGGTCTCAGCACCCATACCTATCCTCCGTATGCTGATACACCGTTCTCTGTTACAATTTTTATTCTGCTATATGTAGTTCCACTAACCGTGAATACCGCATTCTCTCCTGGAAGCCATAATCCTGAAGGGGTTACTGTATACGTAGTATATACCCCATCCACAAGCACATCTGACTTGCTGGCATTGAGTACAGTAGTGCCATTATTGGATACTGTAATGATGATGTTTCCTGAGTTGGTTATGTTTATGATTTTTATGGCTGTGTTGAGCTGTTCCATCTGAATCTCATGCTTTTCATTCTTTGATTCTTCAAGATTCTTATATGAATTTAATAGCAAGGGATAGTATATCGTTGCAGTTATCAGCAGAGCTACAAAGATTATAACGACCGCTACTGACGTGGCGAAGCCCATTGATAACCCTGCTTAAAAAAGTCCAGTTGAATTATGTTTCAACTGGATATAGCTTTACAAAGGTATTGACTCCATAGCTATTTGGTGTTGTTAACTCAATAGTCACAGGACTGCCAACTTCAGGTGTTAAGATAAATGTTAAAGCGGTTCTTGGAGGAGCTGCTATATCCACAGCAGTAGCATTAATGGTGATCTTGATAAGGTCTCCTGAATTTATTACATAAATACTATTTGATGGATCAAATGAATTATCATCATCACGGATTTCTGTGAGTTTAAAAGTAGTAGCTGTTGCGTTGTCACCCCGTGTTAATGTTGCAACCGTGTCCTTATCCTTGGCTGTAATCACAAGCTGATTCAGATCAATACGCCCTGCACCTGCTGCTGGTTTAATGGTGATGTTGTATTCTGTTAGGTTGGTATCAGTACTAGTTGCTCTATATCCTATTATCGTATCAACCAGGATATTGGACGAAACCTCGGATATGGTTTCTGTTCCAGTCTTCTGTGCCTTCTGCTGCAGTACGCC
>CAZCRM010000028.1:0-13667 GCA_964501085.1 uncultured Methanosarcinales archaeon
GTTAGGATGGGATACAATAAAAGAGCGGTATTTTAATATTATATCTCAGATATGAATAAAAAAAGACGTGGAAAAATAAAAATAAAATCCAAACAAGAAGTTAGGCATTATATACCTTATTTAAATTATATCCCAGCCCTTCTTCTTCTATCTGCGTTTGCTCTCTCGCTTTTTATGAGAACAGTGATGCCATATGATAGTGTTTTCAGAAACAACGTGGTTGCTTTTGCATCAGATGATGCGGTATATCACATGCGCCTTGTGGAAAATACCCTGCATCACTTTCCTTATAGAATCTCCTATGACCCACTTACCCATTACCCTTATGGCAGTTTGATACATTTTGGTCCTCTCTGGACACAACTGATAGCCACTCTCTCCCTCATTGCGGGATTGGGTAGCTATGATATGCATACTACTAATATCATAGGTGCGTTCATACCTTCAGTATTCGGTGCTCTTGTTGTCTTCCCAGTATATTACATAGGAAGAAGCTTAGGAAATAAAGGCACTGGAATCTTAGCAGCCTTTATGATTGCCATACTACCAGGGCAGTTCTTCGAGAGGTCAACATTGGGTTTCACGGATCATCATGTTGCTGAGGTGTTATTCAGCACCGCAACCCTTGCCTTCTATATCCTTGCCCTCAAATCAGGACGGGAAGAGAATGTTACTTTTAACAACATTAAACACAATGTTTTAATTTACTCATTATTGGCAGGTGTGATGCTTTCAGCATACCAGCTTTCATGGGTTGGTGCTCCTTTTTTTGCCATGATTATTCTCTTATTTCTAATCATTCAGTATATCATAGACAACATAAAAGGAAAAACAACCGATTATCTTGCCATCGTTACCATACCTATATTCGTGATAGATTTAATCTCAGTAATACCATATCTCAATATAGGTTATGGTTTTGCAACATTCTTTTATTCATGGTTCCATGTATCAGTAGCTATAGCAGGTATTGCTTTACCTTTAATACTGAGCATTATTTCAAAAGAATTAACGAAAAGAGGGGTTAAAACCTATTATTACCCTGTTTCCATAATAGGCTTTTTCGCTCTTGGCATGCTGGTAATGAAAGTAATCATACCAGGCATGTATAATGCTATTGTTAACGCTCCACGTACCGTATTTGCGTTTCCCACAGGAGGTCTGGCAACAGTTGCTGAGGCTTCGTCAATATTAGAGCATCCTGGCATGATTTGGGATAACTTTCCTGTTACTGGGTTTCTGCAAAAGGATAGCGTTGTGTTATTGTTCGTAATAGCCACACTTTCTGCTATTGGCTATAACATTATTAAAAAACAGAGGGGTGAGGATGTACTCTTTATTGTATGGAGTGTTGTAATTCTTCTGGCAATCTTTGGTCAGAACAGGTGGGCATATTATTTTGCAGTTAACATTGCAATAATGGTTGGTTATTTAGGCTGTATGCTCTCAGAGAGAATACTGAGGTTTGGAGGGTGGGAATACCCGTTTAAAAACATTAACACCAACCACATTCTTTCTCTTGTTCTTGTGGTAATGCTGATACTCTTCTTTACCTATCCCAGTTTTGCGAGCACCTTAAAAATCTCAAGATGGGGTGGAGGAGAACCATCTGGAGGGGGATTCAACGAATGGTATGAAGCTCTTACATGGATGCGCAACAACACCCCTGACCCAGGTATGGACTACTATGCTATATATAAAAAACCTAACAGAACATATCCCTACCCTGATACAGCCTATGGAGTGATGAGCTGGTGGGATTATGGACATATCATAACCTACTGGGCGCATAGAATACCAAATGCAAATCCTTTCCAGGAAGGAATAGGAGGAGGGAAGAATCATGTGCCAGGTGCTTCAACCTTCTTAACAGCCAAGAGCGAGGAAGAGGCAAATAAGGTTCTCAATGCGCTTGGAGTCAATGGAAAGCCTGGAGCAAGATATGTGATAACCAATGGATATATGGCGTATCAGATAATGCAGGTATTTGGAATTTGGAATGAGGATTATGGATATTATACCCAGATTCAGACCAGCAAAGGAACCATGGTAGTGCCTTCGAGGAAATACTATGAAACTATGGCTTCAAAGCTTCATATTTTTGATGGGAATGGATTAAAGCACTACAGATTGGTGCATGAATCCCCTCCAAATCCTTACACACAAGGTGGGTATCCAGAGCAATTCTATAAAAAAGCTTATAATATTCTATATGGTGGAAATCTGAAGGTTGAGAATACAGGAGTGGTTAAGATTTTTGAGTATGTGAAAGGTGCGAGAATCACAGGTAAAGCGCCTCCTAACACCACTATTACCATAACAAACACCATCAAAACAAATATTGGTAGAAGCTTTACCTATACTCAAACCACATATTCCAATGGTAGCTATACTTTTATCGTTCCTTATTCCACCACTCCTCCTTTACCCAATCAAACTCAGTTTGATACCAAAGCAATAGGTAACTACACCATAACCTATAACAATATCTCAAAGCAGGTAAGTGTAAGCGAAAGGGATGTACTTGAAGGGAGAACAATCAATCTTGATTTAATATAAATTTTTATGAAGGTACTGAAAAAGGAACTCAGGCAATATACTGGAGAGATTTCGCTTATACCAGAATCTCTAGATGATTTATGGCATCTTAAATATATTATAGAGAAAGGGGATAAGGTATTTGCTCTCACCAAACGGAGAGTTGAAGGAGCTACTGATAAACTAAGACCCGAGAAAGCAGAAAAGAAAACCATGCGATTGGGGATTGAGGTTGAAAAGCTTGAGTTTCATAAATTTTCAAACAGATTAAGGGTGCATGGAGTTATAAAAGAAGGAATAGATATTGGAGATTATCACACCTTAAATATTGAAACTGGAAGCAACATCTCTATAATCAAGAGATGGAAGAAGGATCAGCTTGAGAGGATAAAGGAAGCTGAAATCGCATCCAGGCATGCGAAGGTTGTTATTGTTACCATAGAGGAGGGAGAAGCTTGCATTGGTGTGGTTAGGCAATATGGGGTTGAGGAGTTTTCATCATTGAAACAATCCTTAGGAAAAGGAGAAGGAAATAATCGAAATCAGTTCTTCCACGAGCTTACATCCCAGGTAAAGGAGATAGCTGAGAAGGTGGATGTTATTATTCTTGCTGGGCCAGGCTTCACCAAAGAGGATTTTTTGGAGTTTGTTAAGAAAAAAGAACCCACGCTTGCTGAGAAGATTGTGCTTGAGGATGTTTCTTCTATAGGAATCTCAGGTTTTCAAGAGGTACTGCGTAGGGGTGCTGTAGATAGAATAATGCAAGCCTCACGAATAGGCAGAGAGACAAAACTCATGGAAGAGCTGATGAAGGAAATCTCAGTGAATGGTAAGGTTACTTATGGCATGGATAATGTGAGGTATGCCCAAACCATGGGAGCTATCCAAACTCTCTTAATAACAGATGAACTGTTACGAAAAGAAAGGGAAGAAAATTCAATTGATGATTTTCTTAGAGAGGTTGAGAATTCTAGGGGAAGAATCGTTGTGTTCAGCACTGAATTCGAACCAGGCAAAAAACTTGAATCTTTGGGTGGGATTGCTGCACTTCTGAGATTTAAGATTGAAATATGAACCTAAAAAAAGCAATTGCTGATATCAGATACCTGCTTGACAGGGGATATCCTCAAAAAAGTGTGATAGAGTTTGTGGGCAATCATTATAGATTAAATGAAAAGACAAGACTGCTTATTTCAAGAACAGTTCTTCCACATGCTGTTTCTGAAGAAAGAAGAAAAAAATTCCTTCCTTGTTATGAAATAGCAAATAGCAGGGTTATGATAGATGGCTATAATATTATTATTGGAATGGAGAGCATTCTTGATAAAAAAGCATATGTATGTGATGATGGCGTGATAAGGGATATCAAAGGAGTGTTCAGGAATTATCAACCCTCAGATAAAACAGAAAAAGCAATCAACTTGATTCTAGATTTTTTAAAAGAGCATAACCCTGCTTACATCTGCTTTCTTCTGGATTCCCAGATGAGCAGGAGTGGTTTACTGGCAGAGTATCTGAGGAATAAGATTCGAGAGAAAGAGCTTAAAGGAGATGCAAGAACCTCAAAGCATGTAGATTATGACCTCAAGAATTCAGAAGATATTGTGGTCTCAAGTGATGGCATTATTATTGATGGCTCAAAGAAAGTAGTAAACCTGTTAAACTGTGTGGTAAATAAATTTGAACTTCATGAAAACATTAAACGCTTATGATGGCTATAAGTATTAAGAAACTTTCTAAAGTATTTGGAAATAAGGTTGTATTAAAAAACATCAATCTTGAAATAAAGAAAGGGGAGTTTCTCACAATCTTTGGTCCAAACGGGGCAGGAAAAACCACCCTTGTTAAGATAATCTCCACCTTGGTAAAGCCAACCACTGGCAAAGTAGTTATCGATGGGATTGATATAAAAGACAAACCCATTGAAATAAGGAGAAGAATCGGTGTGATTTCTCATGAGACCTTTTTATATCCTGACCTCACCGCAGCAGAGAATCTCAGGTTCTTTGGGAGGATGTATGGTGTAGAAGGGTTAGAGGAACGAATAGAAAAACTGCTGAAACAGGTGGGATTGATTCGAAGAAAAAATGACAGGGTGAGAACCTTCTCAAGAGGGATGAAACAACGTCTTTCCATTGCAAGAGCCCTTATTCATAGTCCATCCATACTGCTTCTGGACGAACCCTACACTGGTCTGGATCAGCATGCTAGCGCCATGTTCGACAGAATACTCTCAATCAATGAAGATAAAACAAAGATTATGATTTCACATGATATATATAAAATTTCCATGTGTGATAGAGCAATAATTCTCAACAAACAAATACTTCATGAGTTCAGCAGGGATGAGATCAATGATTTATATCAATGCAGAGCAATATATGAAAGGCTTGTGGGAAAAATATGAAGTTCCTTGAGATTGCATGGAAGGATTTAAAATCCGAGTTTAGAACAAAACAGATGCTGAACTCCATGATGATGTTCGCATTTCTTGTGATAGTAATCTTCAGCTTTGCCTTTGGAGAAAAGGGTCAGATATACATACCCTATCTGAAGATGAACATCGTGGAGCTTCTGGCACCTGGCATGCTATGGATAACCTTCACCTTTGCAGGCATGCTGGGTCTTTCAAGGTCATTCGCTGTAGAAAAGGAGGAGGGATGTCTTGAGGGGTTGAAGCTCTGCCCGGTAGAAAGGAGCGAGATATACAATGGCAAGGTGGTTTCTAATACTGTTCTGATGTTCATAATGGAAGCCACAACAGTACCCATATCTATTGTACTCTTCAACTATGATTTCAAGAACATTCTTGGACTTATGCTTGTGCTTATCTTAGGCACTTTGGGATTTATCTTCGTTGGTACACTGCTCTCAGCCCTCACTGTAAACACAAGAACAAGGGAGCTACTGCTACCTGTGATACTGTTTCCTGTGTTGATACCCATGATACTCTCTGCCGTAACTGCCACAGGCAAGGCGCTCGCAACCAATGACCTCTCAGAGATGACAGGTGAACTTCAGATGCTTGCTATCTATGATATCATCTTCTTTATCGCTGCTCAACTGGTGTTTGAATACACCATAGAGGATTGAAAACTTTTAGTTGCTTTCATGAACCTCTTTTTAATCTCTTCTGCTGAAAGAGGAATCTCTTTACACCTATGATTAACTGGTTTTGTTATTACATGAATAAACCCTACCTTTTCAAGCAGGGCATGCCTCAGTTCTTCTCTGGTATGTGCTTTAATCGTATCTTTGATTCCACTTACCTTTGCAAGTAGTTCAAGGTCGACTTGATTTAATGTGCAGGTAGGCTGGTTGCCAGTTGAGCCATATGCTGCGTTATCAACAGCAATAACACTGAGATTCTCAGGGTTATAAGTACCTATGCTTGTGAGAGCATTTGGGTTCATGAGCAAGCTTCCATCTCCATCAATCACATACACATGCCTTTTCTGTGCAAGAGCCAAACCCAACCCTATAGAGGATGCCAGACCCATGGAGCCTAACATATAGAAGTTCAGATCTCTATCCCTTATCTCATAGAGTTCCTTGGAAGGAATACCAAGGTTTGAGACTATGATATCTTCATTAACAATCTCACAAAGAACCTTAATTACTTCATATCTCGTCATCACAGGCTGTGCTATCTCTGCTACTAACCTTAGCTCTGTAACCCTTGGACAAATCTGGAGAGGTGAGAGTACATATGAAGATTCCCATACCAGAGGCGAGATTAAAACAACATGAGGGCGATGCTTGGTAAAGGAATCCTGAATAGCATGCTCTACCTTGTAAATCTCTTCCTTGCTTAGTATTATGGTATAGCTTATGCCTGCTGCATCCAAAATCTTTGGTAGCTTGCTTCCAAGCGGTTTCTGAGCTTCTATTGTTTCCTTGTATACACCTCGCCAGCTTGCAAGTATAGGCAATGGTATATTATAGGTGAGATTGAGAGATTCTAAAGCATTAATCATATTGCCTATCCCAGAACTCTGGATAACCATTGCCACTCGTTTACCCCCAAGATACATGCCAGCACATATACCCACGCCATTCTCCTCACGGGTCAATGAGATTGTTTCCATGCTCTTCTCAATAGCTAAGAGAAGTGATTTTATTCTATCACAGGGTAGTACTGCAACTGCATCAATTTTGTTTTTAAGTATCTCAACAACTCTATCTTCAGGACTCATACATGATTTCATCAAGTGGAACATTGGCATGCTCAGCATATGCATTGGGTTTTAGCTTATACAATTCATAATCTTGCTTTAAGCGTTTCAGACCCCCTCCTGTGATGTTCAGTAGAATCAAGCTGTCTTTAGTTACTTTCTGAGAATCTACTGCTTTAATCAGAGCAGCAACAGCCACACTTGCAGGAGGAAAAATATCTATGCCCTCCAGCTTTTCAAACAGTTTCTGAGCTGATTTTGCCTCATTGTTTGTTATACCATACATGCTCCCATGGGTTGATTGCAGAGCATCATACACCCCACCAGTTATAGAATATGGGGGTTCTCTATTAGAAAGAATATCCGCATACATTTTACTTATGAGATGCTTTGGATTTGGCATATCAATATGCTTGAGAATCTCCCTCCTCCTTGATTTCCATGCATTATATATGGGTGCAAAAGGTAAGTTCTGGGCAAGATGAAGTTGAGGTAGTTTTGAACCAAATCGACCATCCTCAAGCAACCTGAGCGATGCTTCCCATGCTGCTATTCCTCCAGTTCCACTGCCTATTGCCTGAAAATAATGATCAGGCATCTGTTTGATATGAAAGGCAGCGTCAAGCATCACTGTACCCATACCATCCCTTCTCGCTACATTCCTTGCTCCTCCTTCTGATAGCATCTTAGGTAAGGAAGCAATCCTCTCTGCAAGATGTATTGAGTCGGTGTAATCACAGTCTTTTCCCATCTGTATTATATGAACAGAATCTGTTACCTCTTCAGGAAGCCACATTCTTGAGATTCCCTTCGGAGGTAGCACAATACATATCCTTACATTGTTCAGAACTGAAGCATAAGCAAACGCTCTTGCGGTGTTGCCTGCTGAGGCAAGTACAAGCGTCTTTCCTGTATTCTTTATCCTCTGGATTGTAGGAAAAGCTTCAAGTTCCTTGAAACTGCATGTTCTTATAAAAGCACCTCTTTCTGGCCAGTAGCCATTAAATGAGATATATAAATGCTTTAATCCAAGCTCATGAGCAAGTTCAGTGCTTTTATAGGTGACAGGACCTGAATCATAGGGTATGATCTCATCCACAGGTAGCCAGTCATGAAATCTTCCTATGCCTTTTATATCCCTAAGCTCAATCTGTTTTTTCTTATAACGTGTTCGCAGAAGGGCGTTATCCTTGAAGCATTTCAAGCGGTTATCAGAATAAGTATTAAAACAGCCAGTGCAGACAAGCTCATATTTAGGCATTGATATTGTAGTGGGGGTTAAGCACTGGCTCTGTATCATAAGTAAAAGTTGTTTCAGGTGACTATATATGTTTTTCCATTAAAAGAAGATTTATTTCCTAATTGGGAAAATTAGCTATATACATAATACTTTTGTACATTTTTTATGCAAAGAAGCTCATATTAAAGTTTTTCGCTCTATCTTCGCCCTGGCATCTATAGCAATCGCACCATTTTCATTCACTATTAAAGGGTTAATATCAAGCTCCACTATACCCTCCTTTTCTGCCATTTTAGAGACCGACAGAAGTACCTCAACGATGGCATCTATGCTGGCAGGCTTTCTACCTCGTATGCCTTTTAGTATAGAGTAGCCTTTAATCTCTGAGATCATATCAAAAGCCTCTTTTTTATCTATGGGAACTATTCTGAATGAAACATCCCTGTAAACCTCGACAAAAATACCACCAAGACCGAACATCACCACATGACCGAATTGAGGGTCTTTCTTCAGACCAACAATAACCTCATACCCTTTTGGTGCCATCTGCTGCACAAGTATGCCCTCTATCCTTGCATCTGGATATGAGCTTTTAACATTGTATATTATTTTATTGTAGGTTGTTCTTATCTCCTCCTGTCTCACATCCAAAAAAACACCGCCTACATCGCTCTTATGAGATATATCAGGGGATATAAGCTTCATGGCAACAGGCGTGCCTATGTTTAAAGCTATCCCAACAGCCTCCTCTGCATTTGAGGCAACTCGCCCTTCTATAACAGGGATACCATATTTTTTTAGAAGATCATTAGTTTCATTTGCTGTAAGTATCCTGCTCATACATCTTCTCCTCCCTCAATTTTACTTTATCAAGAAATTCTTTATGTTTAATCAAAGCAGAGAGAGCTTTCACAGCCCTTTCAGGAACAGAATAACTGGGCAAACAAGCACTTTTCAGAATCTCCTTTCCTTCTTCTACACCAGCACCACCAATCCAGCACGAGATTATGGGTTTTGTGCTTTTCTGAGTCTTCTCAACAACTGCCTCTGCAGGGGGTATGGCATTAAGCAGGGAAGCATGCACGTATATAACGATTATCGCATCCACGTTTGGGTCGTCTATCAAAGCTTGTATTATCTCGCTGTAAATCTTGTAAGAAACAGTACCTGCTGTATCAATGGGATTTGAGCATGAGGCAAACTCAGGTAAAATCTTCTTTATTCTTTCCCTTGTTTTTTGTGTTAAATCAACGATATTGATGCCCTGTTTTTCGCATTCATCAGCAGCAACTATCGAAGCCCCCCCTCCATTTGAGAGAATGGCAACATTATTACCTCTTGGTAAAGGCTGGCATGATAAGGCAAGAGCAGCATCAAACAGCTCATCTATGGTATCAACCCTCAATACCCCTGCCTGCTTGAAGGCTGCTGAGTATATCTCATCAGAACCTGATAGAGCCCCAGTATGCGAGAACACAGCCTTTGCCCCTTTTTTTGACCTTCCTGTTTTTATGGCAATAATGGGTTTGCTAACATGCTTAGCAACATCTATGAATCTCCTACCTCGCTCTATACCCTCAACATACATGGCAATTACACCAGTGGAGGGGTCTTTATCAAGAAATTCTATCAAATCCACATCATCAGTATCAGCTTTATTGCCTGTGCTTATAATCTTGGAGATACCAAGCCCCATATCGATTGTCCACTCTGCAATAGCTAAACCAAGTGTACCGCTTTGGGTGATAAAGGATATAGAGCCAGGGGATGGAAGTCTTCCGATGATGCTGGCGTTCAATCTCCATGGTTCGTTAACGATACCCAGGGTATTGGGACCTATCATGCGCATCTTATACTTTCTTACTATGGAAACCAACCTGTCCTCAAGCTCCTTACCCGCTTTACCAGTCTCACCAAAGCCTGCGCTTATCACCACAAGCCCTTTAACTCCTTTTTTTCCGCATTCTTCAGCAACAGAAGGCACAAATTTCGCTGGAATGGCGATCACTGCCATATCCACGCTCTCAGGAATATCAAGTATAGAAGGGTAGGAGGGCAAGCCCTGAACCTGCTTTTCCTTGGGGTTCACAGCATATACCTTACCTTTAAACCCCTGCAGGATATTCTTCAGTATCCTTCCACCCCATTTAGCATCATTGTTTGATGCACCTATTATAGCTATTGAGTTTGGCTCAAATATTGAGGATAACATCTACACCCATTCCCTGTATTTCATGGCTCGTTTTACTCTTTGTTTTGCAATTGTTAATGCAGCTTCTCTTGGATATGTGTTTTCCTCATATACATTATTAAGCATTTCCTTTGTGTTTCTGATTATGGTATTCTTTATTCTCTCAAAGGCTTGTATCTCTGTGCCACCATGATATTCAACAGAGGCTGTGATCACTCCACCTGCGTTGGCTATGATATCTGGAATTACCAGAATCCCTCTATCATGAAGCTCCTTTTCAGCATCTTCAGTGATAGGAATATTGGCACCTTCAATCACCAGCTTAGCATCCAGTACATCAGAGTTTCCTTTGTCAATCACATCAGGTCTGGCTGCAGGTACGAAAATATCTGTACTAACCATGAGCAGATCAGTGGTTTTGAGAACCTCTCCCTCTTTATAATTTATCACAGAACCAGTGGTTTGCTTAACACTAATAAGTTTATCCACATCTATACCCTTGGGGTTATAGATTGTACCTTTTGAGTCACTTGCCGCTATGAGCTTCACCCCTCTCTCAGCAAGAAAACGTGCAGCGTTTTTTCCAACACTACCGAATCCTTCTATAGTAAGCCTTGCTGAATTAAGGTCTAACTCAATATAATCCTTCGCAACATCAACGCATAGCGATAGACCATATGCTGTAGCCCCTATTTCATCAAGGGGGATGCCTCCAAGCTCTCTTGGAAGCCCTACCGCTCTTGAAATCTCATCATAAACATAAGCCATGCTCGCTTCATCAGTACCCATATCAGGACCAGGAATATATTCCTCAAGATACTTTATTCCACGAGCAAAGGTCCTTATTACCTGCTCCTTATTTGCTGTATAGGGATCTTCCAGAATGCCTGCCTTACCTCCTCCATGAGGTAGTTCTGCAAGCACGTTCTTGTAGGTCATTGCTCTTGCCAGTCTCATGACTTCCTGAGTAGTCACATCAGGTGCCATCCTCACCCCACCTATGGCAGGACCTGCAGCCACATTATCGATAACCACTATTGCCTTAGTTTTTGCTCTCGGCTCATATATATAAACAATCTTCTCAGGACCCAACTCATCTGCAAACTCAAAAACCTTTTCAGTTATATCCATGATTCTTTACACCCTGAAGATAGTTTGTATGAACTGTTATTAAAATTTTTGCTTATCAAAGTTGGTAAATTATTTAATATGCTGATTCGTATAAGACCCAAAATGATACGGAAATGCAGATTTCATGGTTTCTTCAGGGGTGAGAGATGCTCATGTGGCGAGACAGGAAAGTTGGTGTTGAATGATGAACAGACTCAGCGACTGGGACGTTTTATCTCAGGTGCGCTGAGACATTTTCCCGATGATTTAGGTCTCGCCATGAACCAGCATGGATGGGTAGATGTGGATGTGCTGTGCGAAGCTATGAGAACCAGATATAAATGGGCTAACAAGGAAAAGCTTTTTTCTATAGTAGAATCAGACGAAAAAGAACGATATGAACTGCATGGTAAAAAAATAAGGGCAAGATATGGTCATTCTGTTGATGTTGAGCTTGATTTTCCTGAAAATAAGTTACCTGAACTTTACTATGGAGCAAGCAGAGAAGAGGTGGATATACTGCTTGAAAAGGGGATTAAGCCAGTGAAACAGAGATATGTGCATCTCAGTACCACTGTTGAAAAGGCACAGGAAGCTGCTAAGGTACATACCGATGACCCTGTACTGATTGTTGTGGATGCAAAGGAGGCACAGAAAAATGGGGTTAGGATGCTCTCAGCTACGAAGTATATCGTTCTTTCAGAAGAGATACCGAATGAATATATTAGGTTGATGGAGTGAGGAGAGTAAGCCCCCTTCTGTTTAGCGCCAGGGTCTTGCCCTGCGGCGCTTTCAGGCGGCATTCAGCTATGCGCCGTACTCGGACGGGCTTGGACAACCCATGTCCTGTTTCGGCTTGCACCCGCGGGGATTCGCCGTTCCATCCGCAAACGCATGACCTCATTCTTTCGAAATCATGGCATTTCTGCGTTGCGGTATCGTTTCTGTTCCAGAGCCAGGGTTCTCACCCTACACCTTTACAGGTGTCCGCGGTCCAAATGGTGGGGGGACTTTCCTCAGCATTTCGCCGGCAGCCGCCCTTCCTCTCTCTTTATATAATACAACCTTCTGCATATTATAGTTTACCGATAACTTGATAACAAAA
This sequence comes from uncultured Methanosarcinales archaeon, assembly GCA_964501085.1. Classification (GTDB taxonomy): domain Archaea; phylum Halobacteriota; class Methanosarcinia; order Methanosarcinales; family Methanoperedenaceae; genus CAZCRM01. Next base: position 12,360 of record CAZCRM010000028.1, read on the forward strand.
AAGTGTTTAGTTGAGTGTATGAAACGAGATTTGATGGATATCCTGTGCTGTCCCATGTGCAAGGGTGATCTTGAGCTTGAGGTTATTGAGGAGAATGAAAAAGAGATAGTGAAAGGAACGCTTTACTGTGCAAAGTGTAATGAGTATTATCCCATAGAGGATGGGATACCCAATATGCTTCCACCTGATCTCAGGGAGTGAGGTTAACATTGGTTGATTATACATAATTTTAATTTTATATTTAAAGCATGATTACAATAACAGTGATTGCAGCCTTTATAGTGGCTATCTTCATGGGATTAAATATAGGTGGTAATAATGCTGCTGCCTCCATGGGAGCTGCTTATGGTGCAAAGGCTCGTACCAAAACTCAGGCTGTTATGCTTATAGCAGTATTCTCCTTACTTGGAGCAGTATTGAATGGTGGTGAGGTGATAAAAACCCTTGGAGATGGAATTATTCCTTCACACATGATACTCATAGATGGAGCAATCATCGCAGTGGGTGCAGCAGGGATCGCCACCTTTCTTGCCAATATGCTTCGTGTTCCCATATCCACAAGTCAGGCTGCAGTGGGTGCGATAGTGGGTATAGGGTTGTTTTACTCGCCATACATGATAAATCTCTTTCTTCTTTTGGAAATCATGGCATGGTGGGTGTTCTCTCCCGTGCTTGCATGGTTACTTGCCTATCTTGTGGGTAAATATGCCTATGCATGGGTGCTTGTATGGCTCGCTGACCACGCAGACTCTGAAGCATCCATTCGCAAGCTACTGAACATTCTTCTCACCATCTCAGGATGTTATGTAGCATATTCTGCAGGTGCTAATAATGCGGCCAATGCAGTGGGAGCTTTTGTGGGAGCGGGGCTGTTCTCATCCTTTTATGGTTCGATCCTAGGAGGTCTTGCTATTGGTTTAGGTGCTTTTTTAATGGGAGGAAGGGTGCTGGATACTGTTGGGAAGGAGATTACCCAACTCTGTGTAATCAGAGCAACATTTGTGGAGTTCATCTCAGCTAGCATAGTACATGTCGCTTCCCTTCTTGGAATTCCTGTATCTCTGGGAGAGATTGTTACCGCAGGAGTTATTGGCATAGGGTGTGCCAACAGTGGAATGCATATCATGAAAGGGGATACTGTGAAGAAAATCGCCATGGCATGGCTGATTTCACCTCTATTGGCTGGAGGCATTGCTTATATGCTCATGAACCTGCTATAGGTAGCTCAACAACGAATACCGCCCCCCCTTCTACATTGTCTTCCACCCATATTCTTCCCTTATGAAGTTCCACAATCTTTCTGGCAAT
>CAZCRM010000029.1:0-12104 GCA_964501085.1 uncultured Methanosarcinales archaeon
ATGTATATGGCACAAAAGGTCAAACCAACCAAAACCTATTTGACTCTTTTTGATGTTTACAATATGAGGGATTATAATGAGTAGTGAGAGGGATATCATAATTGAGAGACTTGAGCAGAAGCTGGCTGCTCGAGATAAAGAGATTGCTGAGATGCAGGAATCCTTACGAGAAACCATAATTGAGGAAATTGAGAAGCGTTTTGCTGATAAGCTTAAGCTTAGAGAATCCACCCTTGACGAGATCAGGATGAAGTTCAATGAAAAGGTAAATGAAATCATAGAGATGAACAAATCCTTAAGAGATTCCTTGCTTGAACAGAAAAAAACTGAAAGTGATGCCCTACATGAAATTGAAAACAGAATGAAGCGAATCGAAAGAAGACTTATGGAGCTCAATAGCTCATATGATGGAGTTATGAAAGAGCTTCTTGACCAGAAATCCATAATTCGGGAGTTAATGGCAAAAATGAGAAAAGAAGAAACTCAGGTAAAGACTGCAGAGGAGAAGCAGGATACTAAAAAATATATTGTTGCTGATAATAACTCATCATCCAAAAAAAGTGAAGAGAAAAAAGATATAGAGGTAAAAAAGAGTGAAAATGTATCTGAAGGAGTGGAAGTGATTGAAACCTTAAAAAAGAGGTAGAGAGTGTACATAAAGGAGATAGAGATTCAAAATTTCAAATCTTTCGGTAAAAAAGTAAAAATTCCTTTTTTCAAAGATTTTACAGTTATCTCTGGCCCAAATGGGAGTGGAAAATCCAATATTATTGATGCCATTCTTTTTGCTCTTGGGCTTTCAAACTCCAGGGTGCTCAGGGCAGAAAAGCTCACTGATCTCATATTCAACGCTGATGGCGGAAAAAAGAATTTTGCTCAGGTAACCATCAAATTTGATAACACTGACCGTAGAATGCCTGTGGATTCTGATGAAATTGTTATCAGCAGAAAAGTGAGAAAAACCGAATCAGGGTATTACAGTTACTATTATTTCAATGATAAGGCTGTCACCTTGGCAGATATTCATAACTATCTTTCAAAAGCTGGAATTTCTCCTGAAGGCTATAATGTAATCATACAGGGAGATGTCACCCGTATCATTGAGATGAGTGTTACTGAAAGAAGAAAAATCATCGATGAGATTGCAGGAGTTGCAGAATTCGATGAAAAAAAAGAACAGGCTTTCAATGAGCTTGAGGTTGTGAGACAGCGTATTGAGAGAGTGGATGTCATTCTCAGTGAAGTGGATGAACAGCTTATCAGGCTCAAGCAAGAACGTGACCAAGCTTTAAAATATCAGTCTTTAAGAGACGAGAAACGAAGATATGAAGGATATATTCTTCTTGCCAGACTCAAGGATGCGAGAAAGGAGTTTGAAAGAGTCAGAGGAGAAATTCAGGATCAGGAGAATAGAAAAGAAGAGCTTGCGAAACAGTTAGAAGAACTTCAGCATGAAATCAGCAAGATAGAGCATGAGCTTTCAAATCTGAACTCATTGATAACCCAGAAAGGTGAGGATGAGCAGATAGCCCTTAGAAAGCAGATTGAAACCATAAAGGGTGAGATTTCACTTTGCAGTAATACTATCGAGCTTGCGGAGAATGAAATCAAAGGCATTGAAGCTCAGAAAAAAAAGACGTTAATGGAAATCAAGCAAACTCAGGAGAGGGTATCTGAGCTTGAGGAAAAACTGAAGGAGGAAAGTTTAAGAAAAGAAAATATCTTGAATGAAATCAATGATAAAAACTCCCAGCTTCTTTTGATAAAAAGCAAAATAGCAGAGGTTGATGCTGAATTTGCTGAGACTCAAGAAAAGCTTGCTGAAGCAAAACAAAAGCTTGAGAATCTTAAAAATGAAAAGAATGAGCTTATTCGAGAAGAGGAACGTCTGCTAGATGCCATAAAGCGAAAGTCATCCGAGGTTGAGGAGAAAGAGCGTGAGATTCAGGATTCATTATCCAAGATAGAGTCTGCTGATTCTGATGCTGATAATCTTAAAGACAGGATAGAAGAGCTAAATGCAAAAAAACAGGAGCTAATTGAGGATCGCAAGAGTCTTGAGAACAGCAGATTAAAAATAAAGCAGGAGATAGCCCAGCTTGATGAGACACTCATAAAACTACAGCAGGAGTATGCCAGATCAGAGGCTTTTGTTAAGGTTGCTGAGGAGATGAATTATAGTGAAGCTGTTGAGGCAATTCTTAAAGCCAAGCACACTAAAGAGCTTCCAGGTATATACGGTACCATTGCCCAGCTTGGTAAGGTGAATAAAAAATATTCCCTCGCCCTTGAGATAGCAGCAGGAGCAAGGATGCAGTCAGTGGTTGTGGATAATGATGAGGATGCTGCGAGAGCTATCAACTATCTTAAAGAGCATGGTCTTGGCAGGGTCACGTTTTTGCCTCTGAATAAGATGCAGAAAAGGCATGTGCTTCCAGAAGTTATTGGGGAAGGGGTTATAGATTATGCCATCAACCTTGTTGATTACGATAAGAAGTTTGACCCTGCTTTCTGGTATGTTTTCAGGGATACTCTTGTAGTGGAGAATCTAAGCTCAGCAAGAAAGCTTATGGGTAATAAACGGATGGTTACCCTTGAGGGTGAGCTTATTGAGAAGAGTGGAGCGATGACAGGGGGTATGGTAAGGTCAAGGCTCTCCTTCGCAATCAGAGAAGAGGAAAATCTTACAAAAATTGCAGAAAAGATAGCAGAGTATGAGGGAAAGCGAAGAGCTACACTTAACAAGCTTGAAAAATTTGAGAGACATCTTGAGAGCATCACCACATCTTTGGTGGATTTGAACAATGAAATCAGGAGTATGGAGATGCAGATGGATGAGATAAGGAGCAGAGGTGTCAGATTATCCAAGCTAATAGAGACAAGGAAAAAGGAGATTCAGGAAATTGAGAAGGAAATAACTGAGATAAAGAAGAGAAGGAATGATATTGAGGAAAGCAAAAATAAGAAGGATGAGGAAATCAGCACACTCATTAAAGAAATTGATAATCTAGAACAGGTTATGAAGGATTCAAAGATTCCTGAACTTATTGCTGATGTTAAGAGGATTGAGGAGGAAATCCACAGGCTTGAGGGAATACTCAGGGATACAGAAACCAAGGTTAATGCCATTACCATAGACATGAAATATGCACAGTCTAAAATAGAGGGTGAGAAAGAACGTATTGCTGACCTTGATAAAAAGAAAATGGAGTATATCGAAAAAATAAATGAAATGCATGAGCGCATTCAAACTCTGAAATCTGATCTTGAAGCAAAGATGGCAAGAGAAAAAGAGTTAAGCCATGAGCTTGAGGAACTTCAAAACAGGCGAGCAGAGGTTGAGAAACAGCATAGCTCACTCAAAGAAAAATTCGAGGATGTGCGTAGGGTGGTGACAGATATGGAGCGGAATCTTCTCGCTCTACACTCAACAAAGGATGCGCTTAATGAACAGATAATCCAGTTGGATAACCAGATTGCTGAACTGGGTCTAAGCCTTGATGAAGAGATTCCATCTTCTGATGCCATAGCATCAAGAATCGCTGCTCTTCAGCGAGCCATGGAGAAACTTGAACCTGTTAATATGAGGGCTATAGATGAATATAATGAGGTGGAGAACAGAAAGAATGAACTTAAGTCGAGGCGAGATACCCTGTTCAGGGAAAGAGAGGAAATTATTGCAAGAATTAAGAAATATGACGAAATGAAAAAAGAGGCATTCATGAACACCTTTAACAGTATTAATGAGCATTTCAAGAAAATATTTGCTGAACTATCAGATGGAAGTGGAGAGCTTTTCCTTGAGAATCCTGATGACCCCTTTTCAGGCGGAATGACCATAAAGGCAAGACCTTCTGGAAAGAATCTGCAACGCCTCGAAGCCATGTCTGGTGGAGAGAAAAGCCTTACAGCTTTATCCCTTTTATTTGCAATACAGCAGTACAAACCCGCTCCATTCTATGTCCTGGATGAGGTGGATATGTTTCTTGATGGTGTGAACGTGGAGAGAGTTGCAAAACGCATCCAGAAGTCTGCAAACAATGCCCAGTTCATTGTAGTAAGTCTGAGAAAACCAATGATCGAGGCTGCAAAAAGAACAATAGGGGTTGCCATGCAGGAGAACAATATTTCAAGCATTACTGGCATTAAGTTGAACTGACCTTCTTCACCTCATCTATGGTTTTCATGCTTCTTGTTGTCACATAAATTGGTTTTCCAAAGTATGCTGATAAGGTCTTTTCCAGCTTCGAGCCTACTGTTGCGTAATGTATACCTCTTTTCCTGAAGATGATATTATCTGTTCTGACAATTTTTACAATTTTCAGGTTCTCACTCTCAACTTTTTTGCATAGTTCAAGCATTCTCTCCTGCGTTATTCTATCGTTTTTGTAGATGTTGATCCCTCTTACAAATGCAACTCCTTCTTTCCAGTTTTCATCCATGATTAATCTATGGTTATTACCCAAGATAAACCCAACCTTAATAATCTTGAAACATATTAAGCACTGGTATGGCAGACATATATGACCAACTGCTTGAACTGGCGAAACGAAGAGGTTTTCTCTGGAACTCCTTTGAGCTTTATGGTGGTAGTGCAGGTTTCTATGACTATGGTCCGCTTGGAGCTATGTTAAAGCGCCGTATTGAAAACATCTGGAGGGAAGTCTTTGTAATAAACGAAGGATACTATGAAATAGAATCACCTACCATTGGTATAGAGGAGGTGTTTATCGCCTCAGGACATGCGAGTGGATTTTCTGACCCTCTTGTAGAATGCCAGAAATGCAATGAAGCTTTTAGAGCGGATCATCTTGTACAGAATATAATAGATAATCACAGTATGAGTATTGAGGAGTTGAACTATGTTATTGAGAAGAATAATATCACCTGCCCGGAATGTGGTGGAAGGCTAAGTAAAGTATATGAGTTCAACCTCATGTTCAAAACCACTATAGGTCCTGGATCAAAACGTGTGGGTTATCTTCGCCCTGAAACCGCACAGGGAATGTTTGTGGATTTTCCACGTCTTCTGAAGTTTTATAGGGAGCATTTACCTTTTGGGGTAACACAGATAGGTAAGGCGTATCGTAATGAAATATCCCCGAGGCAAGGAGTTATTCGATTGAGGGAGTTCACTCAGGCTGAGGCTGAAATCTTCATAGACCCTCGTAACAAAACCCATCCAAGATTTAGGGAGGTTAAAGATATTGTTCTGAAGCTTTATTCAAGAGATGCCCAGATTAAAGGTGAGTCTGAAACTCTCTCCCTTGGAGAGGCTGTTAATAGAGGTATAATCGCCCATGAATTCATGGCATACTGTATTGCTTTAACCTATCAGTTCCTGATGCGTGTCGGCATATCTCCTGAAAAACTCAGGTTCAGACAGCATATGAAAGATGAAATGGCTCACTATGCAGTGGATTGCTGGGATGCCGAAGTTCTAAGCGAGAGGTTTGGATGGGTTGAGGTGGTGGGTATAGCAGACAGAGGCGATTATGATCTAAAAGCTCATGCAAAACAGAGCCAGACTGAGCTGAGCGTGTATATACCCTATGAAAAACCAAGAAAGGTTAAACGATTATGCGTAAAGCCAAACATGAAGATTCTTGGACCAAGATTTAAGGAAAAAACACACAAGGTGGTAAAAGCTCTTAAAGAACTCAAACCTGAAGAGTTTTCAGGCGATTTCATCGAATTAAGTGTTGATGGAGAGCGCATAAGAATAGATAAAGAAGCAGTAACCTTTGAAACCATAACGCAAGAGGTACATGGCGAGAATATTGTACCTCATGTGATAGAACCTTCCTTTGGTATAGATAGGATATTATATGCGATTCTTGAGCATGCGTATGTTGTGGAGGAAAACCGAACAGTGCTTAGATTAAAGCCAGAGGTTGCGCCTGTGCAGGTTGCTGTACTTCCTTTACTAACTAAGGAGGAACTCATCAAACCTGCGATGGAGATAACCTCAAGCCTAAGGAAAAAAGGAATTCTTGCAAGCTATGATGATTCAGGTAGCATTGGCAGGAGATACCGAAGAAATGATGAAATCGGTACACCTTACTCCATAACCATAGATTATCAAAGCTTAGAGGATGATACTGTCACCATAAGAGATAGAGACAGTATGAAACAGGTACGTGTTGCTATTAAAGGCATTGCAGATACCATCAGTAGGCTAATAAAGGGTGAAGAACGCTTTGAGGAGGCTGGCGCATACGCTACGTAAACGGGAATGGTATCTCCGTGTCTCTTAGACCATTTTTACCACAGCATAATAACATTCACAAGCCTTGGGTATGCAAATATCCAGCCAAATCTCGCAGTTGGGCATATTCCTCAAATACTTGTGGCAATAGAATCATACCTAGTAGTAATGATTGCCTTGCTCATTTTCAGGTGGTCTCCAAAAATCAAGTATGTATTCAAAAGTCGTGCTAAGGGTAAAATGTAGTTACTTGGTCATCCAAAAATGCCAACTTTGTTTACCAGATTTCTCTTATCCCAGATGATTATATTTCTAAGCTCATAACCTACTTTTTCCATAGCCTCAATAATGTAGCTGTAAACCTAACTGCTACATTCAACATACACAAGGTATTCAATATCAGAAGCTATGCGAATGATTATAATCTTAAATTTATAAGGAACTAATGTCATAAGCTATATCATAAAAAGCAGGTATTTTATAGGTATGAGATAACATATTAACATGAATATTGTATGGGGCATCACAGGGGCAGGACATTTCCTGCATGAGAGCGTGGAGGTCTTTGAAGAGCTTAAAAAAAGCATCCCTGGACTGAGAATAACAACCCTCATCTCAAGAGCGGGTGAGGAAGTTGTCAGGATGTATGGGCTGGAAAATAAACTTCACAGCATCTCGGAAGGTAACTACCTTGAGGAGATATTCCCTGAAAGTGAGCAGGGTGCAAGCTTTCCCAAAACAGGACGCTTCCTGCTGCATAAATATCATGCGCTGATAATAAGCCCTGCCACATCCAATACAGTAGCTAAGATAGCTCATGGAATCGCAGACACCCTTGTGACCAATGCAGTGGCTCAGTCGGTTAAGGGAAACATACCTGTTTTCATTGTTCCTGTAGATATTGCAGGTAGAATCGAATCAAGGATGCCCTATTTCATAGATAGAGAGGTGTGTATGAGGTGCGAAGTATGTTTACCACGTGAGCAGTGTCCCGAAAAAGCCATAACCACTCAGATAGATTTATTAAAATGCAACGGATGTGGTGTGTGCGTGAAACTGTGCAGTTTTGGTGCAATAAGAGGGGGGGTAGTAAAGCTTAAGGTGCGTGATGTAGACTCAAACAACGTGAGAATACTGAAGAAACTTGAAGGAATCACAGTACTTGATACCCCACAGGCGATTCTTCCGGTGATAGAAAGAATAAATAAAACATGGAGGTGAGATTTTGTTCCCAAGTAAAAAGGTACAAACATTGATAGGTTCAAGAATTCAGGTTGAGATGAAAGGAGATAAGAACATACTTGAGGGCAGACTTGAGGGTGTGGATGATTACCTGAACCTTCATCTCGTAGATACCTATGAGATAGAGGATGGTGTGAAATCCCGCCTCTTAGGGTCTGTGGTACTGAGAGGAAACAATATCGTTATGCTGATTCCTGTAGGGGACTAAGATGGGTATTGAAGAGGACGTTCTTGAACTGATAAAATCCAGAGAGGACGGAATTCTGCAGAGTGAGATATGGAAGATAACCAACATAGACAGGAGGAAATGCTCCAGAATCGTTGATAAGTTAATGAAGAAAGGATTAATAACGAGAGAACCAGAAATAAGCAATGGTTCAAGAACATACCGTATAAGATATGTTGAGAAGAAGGGGTTGAATAAGAATTTTAGGTTGTTGATTGCAGGTGGTAAATTTTCCCCATGCACAGGCTGTATGACTGAATGCCTGCCTGAAGAATGTCCGCATCTTTCAGAATGGGTGTATTCTCTTGTAGAAGAGTGAAAGGATTTATTCCTCCTACCCTGCTATCATACCAATGAGGTAACCAAGAATCGCCCCTCCATTCAGGAATGGAAGTCCTGCCTGAGGTTTGCCTTTCATTACAAGTCCCATAAGTAGAGCAAACCCTGCAAGAGTGCCTATTACCGCACCGATAGCAGGGGTGTTGATGTTACCAAGTAAAGGCAGGATATAGGTGTTTGCCTTCGCAAAGGTGTTTGCAGATACCACCAGAATTGTGGGCATAACCGCATCCCCTAAACCCATAAAGAACGCCTCTCTCTCTTGTTTATCAAATCTTTCTTTGAGGAATGAGTAATTCCAGCGTTTTGGCACCACAAGCAGAATAGGAAGCCTTAGATCCATTACACCCTCAGCAAGGGTTATCATATGCTTTGTTCTGTAAACTGCTATATAGTCATAAATTGCAAGAAGGGTCAGAAGAAGCAATGAGGGTAAGATGGCAAGCGATATGCCAAAAATTGAGGCTGCTCCGGCCCCTATCAGCACACCTGTTATATCTACAACATACCATTCAGGGAATTTGTAGAGTAACAAGGTGAGCAGTATGGTGGGAAGAAGGGCAAGTAGAGCTAAGCTCCTAGATAAAAACAGGGAGAATAATGCGAGGAAGATATAATACAGTGTGGATGCCACTGTTAAAAGTACCACAAGCTGTATCAACCATTTTTTGTTGAGTTTTATAACTAGAAGCACAAATACGGTAAACCCAAGCAGAATTAACACCCAGTATAAGACATTGCCTACATCCTCTGGATTGGAAAAAGCTTTGATATCATTGATTTCAAAGGGTTTGGTCATAACCAAGGCTATCAACTGCACTAAAAGCAGTATCATTGCCATACCAGCGAATGGAAGGTATTTTTTTATCTTCAAGCTGACTCCTTCATTTTTACTGTTTTAATCGAATTCTCACCGCACTTGCATGGGCATAGAGCCCTTCTGCCTCGGCAAGGGTTATTATGGTTTCACTAATCCCTTCAAGCCCTTTCTTATCGATTATCTGTACGCTGGATTTTTTAATAAAGTGGTCTATGCCAAGACCTGAAAACATTCTTGCATATCCAGAAGTAGGAAGTACATGGTTGGTACCAGAGGCGTAATCTCCGGCTGAAACAGGAGCGTAATTGCCTATGAATATTGAGCCTGCATGCTTTATTCTATCAAGAATATCTGTCTCAGTCATAATCTCAAGATGCTCAGGTGCAAACCTGTTTGAGAACTCTATGCATTCATCAAGCTCACCTATGAGTATGAAGGCGTTATCAAGCGATTTTTTGATGATATCCTTTCTGGGCTGTTTTTCAAGCTGTGCTTCTATTTCCTTCACAACCTGCTTTGCCAGTTCCTCTGAGGGTGTGAGAAGAATGCTGATAGCACTTGGATCATGTTCTGCCTGAGCAATCATATCACTTGCAATGAAATCAGCTCTTGCTGAGCTATCTGCGATAATCAGAACCTCACTGGGTCCGGCAGGGAAGTCTATGGCTATGCCACACATCATCTTGGCTACTGTAACATAGATATTCCCTGGACCCACGATTTTATCCACCTTTGGTATGCTCTCAGTACCATACGCCATGGCTGCAATCGCCTGTGCCCCTCCCACACGGAATACTCTATCAACTCCAGCAATATGCGCTGCTGCAAGTATCGTAGAATCCACCTTCCCTTCTTCTTGAGGAGGTGTGCACATCACCACTTTTTTTACACCTGCCACTCTTGCAGGTATTACTGTCATGAGTACCGTGCTTGGATAGCATGCCCTTCCTCCTGGGACATATACCCCAACAATATCAAGAGGAGTTATTCGCTGACCCAGTTTTAAGCCAGGCATAACCTCCTTTATCCAGTTCTTCTGCTTCTGCATCTCATGGAATGCATAGATATTGGAAGCGGCTTTTCTGAGATGAAAAATAAGTTCTTTGTCTACTAAATCAAGTGCATGCTGGATTTCAGCACGTGAAACCTCTATATCTGTTAGTTTTACTCCGTCAAATTTCAGGGTGAGTTCTCTGAGAGCGATATCTCTTTTTTGTTTCACATACTGAAGAATTTTGTTTACGCTCTCTCTGACCTGATTAAGCTCTGCATCTCTTCTACGTAGGACGTTATCTGAAAACTGGGAGATGGGTTTGATGAGCATCAAGGGTATCACTGACTGAAATAAGATAAAGCTTTACTCCTCGCATCTTTTCACTTCCACCACCTTTAATATTTTTCCCTTTTCACATGAATCTATAACTTCATCTCCAACATCAACAATTGTAAATTTCTCGTATTTTTTAAGTCCAGGAGGAAAGCATAGGGTGTAATGTTCACAATCTGATTCTTCACACTCTTGTTCATACACCAGCTTCGAACCTTGAATAGCCTTTCTTGACTCTATAGCCATCTTAATAGGAGCCTCAACCACCTCAACCGCACAAACTCCAGAGTCATGCACGAAACAGTCGAATTCTCCTGTGTTTCGGACATGGGTTATTCTGTATTTACTTCCTATATTCAGGTTGAGACATGTTTTATGAAGTTTGCATCCCTCACAATCCTTAGCTCCTCCTCTGAATATAAACTCATTCCCTACCTTTGCAAGTTTTGTTCCTATTAATGTTACTATTGTTTCTTCATCCATACTCTCACCTTTTTTTTAAATCACCTTTGTAATTCTCGCTGCCTTCTCAGCAGCTTCTCTGGTCAATCCAGTCCCGAGTATGGTATATCTCTCAGGATGGATGGTATGAGCACGAAGAAGTGCTTGTATAATGTATTCTTCATCTATACCCAGCTCAGAAGCACATGTGGGTGCTCCGATGGTTTTAAGAGCTGAGCGAATTTCCTGCCAGTTACCTCCATGCAGGTACATCATTATTATGGTTCCAACACCGCACTGCTCCCCATGTAACGCTGGCTTTGGTGCGATTTCATCAAGGGCATGACTAAATTTGTGCTCAGAACCGCTTGCAGGTCGAGAAGAACCTGCAATGCTCATGGCAACTCCGCTTGCCACCAGTGCCTTAACAACAGTCCATGCAGATTCCTCAAGACCAGGTTTTATTGTTTCTGCTGACTCTATCAGTATCTTTGCGGTCATTTTTGAGATTATGGATGCATACTCACTGAAGGCTTCATTGCGTAACCTATGAGCAAGCTCCCAGTCACGCACAGCAGTATAGTTAGAGATTATATCTCCACATCCAGCTGCAAGCAGTCTATAGGGAGCAGAGGCTATTATTTCGGTATCCGCTACAACAGCGTAAGGGCTGTGAGCAGACTCTGAGACTGTTTTATTATTCTTTATAATCGAAGCTCTGGAAGAGACTATACCATCATGAGAAGCTGCTGTTGGTACGCTTATGAAAGGAAGTTTAAGATGCATGGAGGCAAGCTTGGCTATATCAATGGATTTCCCCCCTCCAACACCAAGTAAGAAGGAAGCGTTCGTCTCTCTTGAGATATCCTCAACCCGATTAACCTCATGAATAGTAGAGCTTTCAATAACTGCTATGCTCACATCATAACCACAATCCTCAAGCGAAGCTTCAACCTTCTTCCCCGCAGCTTTGAGTGTGGTTCTACCAGTAACTATAAGAGCATTCCCATTAAGTTTAAGTTGCTTACAAACCTTACCAGTATCATGGATTACACCATGACCTACAACAACATTCCTTGGAAGCTGCATCCATTTGTTTTTATGTTGTTTCATTTTCATAGGTATGATATCTGATACACTTTGGAGATATATATACAAATACTACATAAATGGGATAGTTAATGATACCTCCTATAACCCAGTGGATACTCTTACCTATGCCATACTACTGGGTATAAGCATCTTCGGTGTCTTAAGGTTGCTGGAAAAGCTTGAGATTAAGATAGATACAAGGTTCATAATCTCGGTCACACCCTATATACTTGCAGGTTCCTCGCTACGAGTGCTTGAAGATGCGGATGTGTTTGCTCCACCATTAAAGTATATTTTTATAACACCCATAATCTACTTTTTCATGTTCGGAGTGACTTCTTTTGTTCTTGTAATAGGGGTTTATCTTGTGAGAACAAAAAAACTCAAGGAATTTCATAGTTTTTTCTTT
>CAZCRM010000029.1:12204-13374 GCA_964501085.1 uncultured Methanosarcinales archaeon
AGGGGTTTATCTTGTGAGAACAAAAAAACTCAAGGAATTTCATAGTTTTTTCTTTAGCGTTGGAGTGGCATGGACACTTTTGAATATTGTAGTTCTTATGCTTGTTGGAGATATTGAATATCTTCTTCCTGCTATTACCATCCCTTCCCTTGGTGCATTGCTTACCTGTATCATTTATATTATCTCAAGAAGTCTTGATTTCAGGCTTCTCACCGATAAACTAAATATATCTATACTATTTGCCCATCTTTTTGATGCATCCTCTACCTTCATAGGCATGGATTGGCTGGGATATCATGAAAAACATGTTGTTCCAACCTTTATCATCAATCTCGCAAGCAACGTTACAGAGCATCCTTCCCTTGTCATGTATCCTTTAAAGCTGCTTATCTTTATACCTGTACTTTATATACTTGATTATGATAACAAAGAAAATAAAAATAAAGATGAAAACCTTATAAATCTTATGAAACTTGTTATACTCGTACTAGGGTTATCACCTGCAACAAGAAACACACTAAGGATTCTAATAGGGGTATAATGAAAGAGAGAGAATATCTATCCAGTTTGAGAAGCTACCTTACCGCAATCACTGGTGTTTTTGTTCTCTCTTTGGTTGCTGGTGTGGTTATATCAATAAACAGTCCCCATATTGCGAAAAATTACCTTGAGATGTTTGAAAAATCCTTTGGCTGGATCAAAACTCTTAACCCTTTTGTAGTGATGATGATAATCTTTCTGAACAATGCTCTCAAAAGCCTTATAGCTATTATAACTGGAGTAGCACTTGGTTTCATTCCACTTATTTTTGTGGCAGGTAATGGTATGCTGATAGGCATGCTGGTAAATATAATTTTAAAAGAAAAGGGAAGTATTTTTGTGATTACAGCACTTCTACCCCATGGCGTTATTGAGATTCCCATGGTTCTGATAAGCGCCAGTATAGGTCTCAGACTGGGACATGGGATGTATCTCTCCATAAAAGGAGAAAACAACAATATCAAATCAGAGTTAAAGCAGGGTTTAGAGTTTTATATGAAATGGGTTGCTCCTTTGCTTCTTTTAGCCGCGATAATCGAAACCTTTGTGACCCCATTAATCGTGTTCAGATTTACTTCTTTATCTCTTTTGCTAATGTCACAATAATCAAAAACGGGCTGGAAGGGATTT
>CAZCRM010000030.1:0-13260 GCA_964501085.1 uncultured Methanosarcinales archaeon
TCGGTAATTTTTCTTCAAATTTCTTTATCCAGTTCCATACAGAGGTTTTAGAAACCGGATGAAGCTCAGATAAAATCCTGGCATCTTAACAGAAGAAGTCTGGATATACATCGCTATACCCAGAATCTTAACCTCCTAAGCTTATTCCTCTTGAACACCTCTAACTCCTTTACAATTTCCATTATCTTCATCATAAAACAAGAAATATGGAACTTCAAACTCTAAAAATCTTATTCTAATGTGGACATGACCATTTACTTAATCCAATAAATAAAAACCAGTACGAACAGATAATCATGGAAAAGGATGATTTTGTATATAATTTTTAATAGATATTTTTAGTAATATTTATGTCAGATAAAAGTGCTAAACTATAGGTAAATACCATAAATGTCAAAAAATCAAAAGATATAAGTAATGATTAAACATGGTATTAAAAACCTGATTCATATGAAGGATTACTCAAGAAATATCTTTATGGAATTTATTGACTCAAAGCCAGAGGATTTTGAGATATGCGATGTTACTCTACGGGATGGTGAGCAGACTCCAGGAGTGGTTTTTACCAGAGAGGAGAAGATTGCTATTGCAGAAAAACTGGACAGCATAGGCGTTGAGGTTATAGAGGCAGGCTTCCCTGTGGTTTCGCAGGCAGAGGAAGCTACAGTAAAGGAGATTGCTCATATGGGTTTAAACGCACGGGTGTGCTGTCTTGCACGTTCGGTGGCAAAGGATATTGATGTAGCTTTAAGATGTGATGTGGACTTTGTGAGCGTGTTCATCGCCACCTCTGATCTGCATCTCAAATACAAGTATCATAAAACCTTTGCAGAGGCAGAAGCATGTGCTCTTGATGTGCTTGATTATGCAAAGGATCACGGGCTGACAGTACGGTTTGCTGCTGAAGACGCCACAAGAACAAACATCAATGTGCTGAAATCTATATTTAAGGCTGCGGAAGAGCATGGTGCAGACTATGTGAGTATCGCAGATACGGTAGGAATACTCAACCCCAGCACAGCCTTTTATCTTGTCAAGGAAATCAAGAAAGCTGTGAAGACAAAGATATGCATTCATTGCCATAATGACCTTGGAATGGCTGTGGCGAATACCATCAGTGCTGCTGAAGCAGGAGCCTATCAGCTTCATACCACTGTAAATGGCATAGGGGAGAGGTCAGGTAACGCTGCCCTTGAGGAGGTGCTCCTTAGCTTATTGGTGCAGTATGGTGTTGAGCGATACGACCTCAGCAAGCTTGTGGAGCTTTCAAAGCTGGTGGAGAAATATTCTGGCATACCAGTTCCAAAAACAAAGCCTGTTGTGGGTGAAAATGCTTTTGCTCATGAGTCAGGTATACATGTAGCTGCGGTGCTTGAGGAACCCAGGACCTATGAACTCTTCTCTCCTGAACTGGTAGGTGGCAAGCGGGAAATCATCATTGGCAAACACACAGGCACCAAAGCCTTGAGAGGTGTAGTGCATAAAATGGGTCATAATCTCACCCCTGAGCAGATGAGTGTTCTTCTGGATAAGGTTAAGAAGTGCAGTGAAGCCAAAAAGATGGTCACCTGTGACCAGCTGGAAAAGTTCATAAAAGAGCTTTAGGTCAGGGTCAGTACCTTGGACATCGTGCCCTTGCCAGAATCACAGATATTCCTTTTTTCGCAAGCTTATTATTCAATATATTTTTTATTTTATCAAACCTGTATAAAATCTCAGTATCCTCAACACAGGCTTTTATAATTTCTGTGAGATCAGGAACCTTCTGTCCTCCTGTCATGGCAGATACCTCGTTCTGGAGCACGATAACGAGAATATCATGGTTGTTATACACAGCGTTGATAAGTCCGCAAATTCCTGAATGAGCAAAACCAAAATCTCCTGTAATAGCTATTCCTTTTCTGTTAAAACCTGAAGCTGTGCCTATCGCTGAGCCAAGAGAAAAGGCAGCGTCGATTATCGATAAAGGTGGTGCTGATGCAAGTATACAGCATCCAAGGTCTCCAGCCACGGGTATATTTAATTCTTTCAGCTCTTTTATGGCTTCATAAAGAGGTAAGTAAGGACAATCCTCACATAAGGGGTGAGGTCCTCTTCTCTTGATGGTTTCTGGCGTGATATTGTAGGTTACATTATCCTTATGAATATTCTCCAAGGCATTTTTTATATGCTTTACCTCAACCCTTCCGTAGGGCATATGTCCTGTTAGCTTCCCCAACACCTTTGATATTTGCTTTTCAATAACAGGCTCGGTCTCCTCCACAACCAGAACACGTTCATGCTCGTCTATGAAACGGTTTATGAGGTTAATTGGTAATGGGTTCACAACTCCAAGCGAAAGATGGGAAACATTCATGGAATCAACAAGATGTGAGGGATAGCCAGAGGAGATTATCCCAACCTTTGATTTTTTTTTATAAACATTCAGCTTTGAGTGTTCAGCATAGTCTTGCATGAAAGAAAATAGTTTATGGAATCTCTGGTGTTTTCCTTTCATGGTAAGTAGCCATATCCTCTTATCAAAGCTCTGATGAGAAACTGTCTTCCTGCGATCAATATTACCCTCCATCATCATAAGCCTCTGTGTAACTCTCACAATCACAGGAATGGTGAGTTTTTCTGATAATTCAAAGGCATGGGTTATGCTTTTATAAGCGATTTCAGGAGTGGGGGGGTCAAATACAGGCACCTCTGCCAGAAGACCATAGAATCTTGAGTCCTGTTCGTTCTGGGATTGCAGGGCACCAGGGTCATCTCCTGCTATGATCACCACTCCTGCACCTATGGTATGGGTTACAGAACTCACAAGAGGGTCGGCAAGTACGTTCATTCCCACATGTTTTGTGATAACAGCGCTTCTTTCTCCTGTCACAGACGAACCCAGCGCCATCTCAAGGGCTACCTTCTCATTAACACACCATTCTTTTTTTTGTTCCTTTAACTCTATGTGCTCCATGAGCTTGGTGATGGGAAAACCAGGTACCCCTGTCACCCTCCTGACATCACTGTCATGAAGAGCTAATGCTATAGCTTCAATTCCCTTCATATGACTACAGCCTCATTACGGGAGAACCAGGGAAGTGCTGCAAGCGCACCTATGATTCCCTTACCTTTAATATAAATTTCAACACCGCATTCCTCTGCTGTTTTTAATGCAAGCTCTTCTGTTATCCTTCTGCTCCTGCAGAGTTTACTGTATTCCATTAATGAGGAAGCATCAAAATCTGATAATGCAACCATGCCTGTTTCCTCAGATAAGCTATATTTTTCAAGTCCATCTCTGATTTCTTCAAGCAGATGTTTTTTTGCACCTTTAATGCAAGCAAATTCAAGCACTGTTGCCACACAGTTCTGGGTTTTCTCGGGTACAGGGTATAACTGCACAAGGGTATGGGAGATGTACTTATGTTCAAGATTATCCACTGCCTCTCCTATGTTATGGGCAAGCGACCACGTAGCTCCTTTCTCTTTTGAGTCAGTGTTATCTATACCAACAAGTACCCTCTCCCGCCTTGGAACTACTATCGTGCCTCTTGCAAGCTTTCCTCCTCCAGACTCAGAGATAGTGCACCGTATAACTCCCTCTGCATATGCCCTGCATGTGGTTGCACCCACACCTCCACCTCCTAACCCTGCGTATGTAATCTCTATTTCATCCTGCTTTACTACAACTGATTCAATGCCTGCTGCTGCTACAGAGGGCTTAAGGTTGAGAGGTTCTGTACCTGTTTTTACAAGGTAACGCATCATATCCCCAACAGCCCTTGAATCAATAACTATTGGGCTTTTAGAGTAATGATACAATGCCCATGCAGAACCCCCATAGCATCTGGAATGCTCTATAATCTCAACAAGCTTATTATCTCTGTTAGCAACCGCATAGATACCCCTGTAGGTAATATTATATGGGTCATGTAGATGCATACGTGGGTTTTAAGTATCTCATGACATATATTACTTGCAATATGAAGGTAAAGTTCCTTATATTATTACTTTTTTTAACAATTAATGCCCAGGCTTTAAATCAGGGGGTTACCATTCCTTTAGTAGCCTTTCACAGCACTCCTGAAGGAGGGGAGGGGATTCTTCTTAAGGCACAGGTAATAGTTACCAATGGCTCAGGGCATGTTTTTGTGGATACCAGTCCCTACACCCAGGTTGATCTTCAGGGTTCAGCCAGACTTGCTGCCATGGTGGCTTCTGATGTGCTTGGAATCGACCAGAGAAAATATGATTTCTACTATATCATTGACATTGATTCCCCCATAATCGGGGGACCCTCTGCGGGTGGAGCATTAACAGTAGCCACTATTGCAGCCATCAAAAACTGGACATTGAGAAAAGGTATTGTGATGACAGGCATGATCAACCCTGATGAATCCATCGGACCTGTGGGAGGAATTCCTCACAAGCTTGAGGCAGCCGCAAAGTATAACGCCACCCTGTTCCTGATTCCAGAAGGACAGAGAGAGGTTGTTGTCAGGAAAACCATTTCCAGAAGACAGGGACCGTTCATAATCTACGAGGAAAAGCAGGAGATGGTTGATCTCTACGAGCTTGGAAAGAAACTTAATATAAAGGTTAAAGAGGTAAGCACGATACAGCAAGCTGTTCAGATATTTACAGGTCATAATATAACAAGACAGACATATAAAGGCAGGGTTTTCACCTCTCAGTATCTGAGCCTCCTCAAACCCCTTGCCACCAATCTAAGAGAGGAGGCAAAACACATGTATCAAAGCACCGGAGATAGCTCATCGTTAAATGTGAATGAAATCATGAAACGGGCAGATAGCAGGTACAGTGAAAAGAAATACTATGCTGCAACCTCTCTGTATTTTAACGCCATGTACCTCATGCGTTATCTTCAATGGGCAGAGGGGTATAGAAATGCGGGTGATAAGGACAGATATCTCATGGAATTAATTAATGATGTTAAATACCAGATAGAGCAGTCCAAGGAGGATCTTAATAAATTTAAGTCCAATGGTATCATGGATGTTGAGGCAGTGGGTGCTGCTGAGTCAAGAATCACTGCTGCAAGCGAAAAGCTGAATGAAGCTATTGAACTCAAGGATATTGATGAGAAGATTTCCACCCTTGCCTTTGCCTATGAAAGAGCACGTACCGCAAGGTGGTGGCTCAGTCTTGCTACACCTGATAAAATCATACCTGAAGAGACCTTGAAGGAGCGAGCAGGCTGGTATCTGAGTCAGGCTCAGTCCATCCACACCTACACCCAAACCTTATTTTCTGAAAGTGGACATGTGAATATCCTAAATGGTGCAGGAAAGTATATTGAACGTGCCCAGAAAGAGATTCAGCAGGGTTATTATTCAGGAGCAATATTTGATTCTCTCCATGCTACCGTTATATCTAGTACCAATATAGGGCTGTTCGGTGATGTCAATGTTTCGAAGAAGGTTGAGCAGAGTGCAAATGCTGCTAATGCTGCAATAAACCAGGCAAGAATGCATGGAATCGAGCCCACTCTTGCCATAAGTGCTTATGAGTTTGCAGAAACACTCTCCAATCCATATGATAAAATCGTGCAGTATAGCTATGCAAAAATGGTTGCAAAGACCACAGTTGTGCTCGGTTCTCATGGCATATCCACCAACAAAACCCCAATAAAACCAGTAATCACACCCTACATACCAAAAATATCCACTCCACAGGTGCAGGTAACAGAAACAAATGAAATAAATAAATCACCAGCGTTTGAGGTCATAATTGCAATAGTAGCATTGCTTGTGATGAAAAGATGGTGGAGAGACTAAGAATCTAAAGAGTGGGAAGGGCTACTAAGGAAACTAATGATTCAACACAGCAGAAATTGTTGTGCAGTACGTATTAGTAATCAACAATTTCGTACACTAACGAACATTATTTATATTATCAGGATTATCCATGAAATTATGGATTATAGCATGGGTACCACGATTTTGGCAACCAAGAAGGGGATTGTAGCTTTAAATAGCCCAATCAAATTGAAGTTGTTAGAGATCATACGGAAAGGAATAGCATCATTTGAGGAGCTTGTCGAGCAGTCTGGAAGAGCAAAATCCACGGTATCGGTGCACCTGCATGACCTTGAGAGACTGAATCTTATAGAGGAGAGAACCTTTCCCAATGACAGAAGAAAGAAGTACTTTGTTCTCAATGCTTTATACCTTGCGTATTCAGAAACACCGCTTCGGGAGCAGTATGATATGCAATTGGAGAATATTGCAACCTCTGCATTAAATGGGGAATCGTTTAAGGAAAAGCTGTTCTGTATGATGAGGTATGGTATGGAAGCCTATGGTATTGACCCAAACCCTATAATGAAAAAGCTGGGGAGTGATGTGGGAATAAAGATAGGAAAGGAGCTAAAGTCTAAAGATTGTGTGGGTGTTCTGGAAGAGCTTGCTGATTTCTGGAATACCCACACGCTTGGGGACATGTCCATAAACAATGAAAGCATGCTAACAGTACAGGTTGAGAACTGTTATCTATGTAGCAGTATGCCCAATGTGGGAAAAACACTCTGTTCTCTGGATGAGGGCATCATGGAAGGAGCGATCTCAGGAAGACTGGGTATTGCCTGCAGTGTTCAAGAGGTAGAATGCCATGGTACAGGTCATAATCATTGCAGGTTTGTGGTGAAGGAGAGGTCGAGATAAGGTTATTTAAGATATAATAATTAAAACAAGATATATGGACGAGATTCAGCTCACTGTTGCAAAAGCATATCCCAATGATTCTGGAAGGGGGATTGCTCGTCTTGATCCTCATGCCTTGATGGCACTCAAGCTCACACCTGGAGATATCATAGAGATTCAGGGAAGGAAACGCACCGCTGCCAAGGTATGGCGGGCTGATCGAAATGACTGGGATCAGGATATCATACGCATTGATGGCTTTATACGCCAGAATGCTGGCACTGGTATAGGAGATAAAGTACGGATAAGGAAGGCTGAGGTAAGGTTTGCAGAGAAGGTAATTCTTGCCCCATCTGAAGGAACCTCTATTCAGTTCGGAGGGGATGCTGAGGATATGGTAAAACGTCAGATTATGAAGCGTCCCATTGTTAAAGGAGATATAATTCCTGTGATGAGTACGATGTCGCATCCTTTCCTGGGCAGGGTGGTAACCGGTCAGACCATACCCTTAATTGCTATTGATGCTGAGCCAGATGGGGTTGTGCTTGTCACCGAGAAGACGAATATCATGCTCAGGGAAAAGCCAGTGGTTCTTGAGGTCACAGGTACTGGGATTACCTACGAGGATATAGGTGGTTTAAAGGATGAGATTCAACGCCTTAGGGAGATGATTGAACTCCCTATGAAGCATCCTGAGATCTTTGAGAAATTAGGGATTGAGTCACCAAAGGGTGTGCTGATGTATGGTCCCCCAGGTACAGGGAAGACACTTATAGCCAAAGCCGTGGCAAACGAGTCTGGGGCGAATTTCTTCTATATTGCAGGGCCTGAAATCATGAGCAAGTACTATGGGGAGAGTGAACAACGGCTTAGAGAACTTTTTGATCAGGCTAACAAGGAAGCTCCATCCATAATATTCATAGATGAGCTTGACTCCATCGCCCCAAGAAGGGAAGAGGTTACAGGTGAGGTTGAGCGTAGAGTAGTAGCACAGCTTCTTACCATGATGGATGGACTTGAGGAAAGAGGTCAGGTTGTGGTGATTGGTGCTACCAATAGAATTGACGCCATCGACCCTGCACTTCGTCGCCCAGGCAGGTTTGACCGTGAGATAGAGATCGGAGTGCCCAATAGAAAGGAAAGAATAGAGATTCTTCAGATTCATACCCGTGGAATGCCTCTTGCTGATGATGTTGACCTTGAGTACCTTTCCCATCGAACCCATGGGTTTGTGGGCGCGGATATTCATGCGCTGGCGAAAGAAGCGGCGATGAAAGCCCTCAGAAGATACCTACCAAAAATAGAACTCGATAAGGAAGTGCCAAGGGAAATCCTAGATAGCATGCAGGTTACAGCAGAAGATTTTGAGATGGCTCTGAGAGAGGTTGAGCCCTCTGCTATGAGAGAGGCGCTTGTAGAGATACCAAGGGTTACGTGGAATGAGGTGGGTGGACTTGATAATGCTAAGCAGGAGCTTATTGAAGCTATAGAATGGCCTCTCAAGAATCCTGAAAAATTTGAAAAGATGGGCATTCGTCCTCCTAAAGGAATATTGCTTTATGGTCCCCCTGGTACAGGAAAAACCCTTCTTGCCAAGGCTGTGGCAAACGAAAGTGCTGCCAATTTCATAAGTGTGAGAGGACCTCAGATATTATCCAAATGGTTTGGGGAATCTGAGAAAGCTGTCAGGGACATTTTCAAGAAGGCTAAGCAGGTAGCACCTTCCATAATCTTTCTTGACGAGCTGGATGCCATAGCTCCGATACGTGGCACAGAGCTTGGTTCAAAGGCTTCAGAACGGGTGATCAACCAGTTGCTTACCGAGTTGGATGGTATTGAGGAGCTGAAGAACGTGGTGGTTATCGCTGCCACCAACAGACCTGAGATCATAGATCCCGCTTTAATACGTTCAGGACGCTTCGACAGGCTGATTTTTGTTGGACCTCCCAGCAAAGCGGGCAGGATTGAAATCTTCAAGATACATCTTAAAAATATACCTATTTCTGAGGATGTGAATATAGAAGAGTTAGCTGACCTCACTGAGAACTATGTTGGCTCAGACATAGAATCTCTATGCAGGGAAGCGGTGATGCTGGCTCTCAGGGAGAACTTTTCCACTGATGTGGTGGAGATGAGACATTTCAGAGAGGCACTGAAGAAACTCAGACCTGCTCTTGTCGAGGGTATGCTGGAATACTATGAGAGAATACAGAAACAGTTCAAGGGCGGAATAAAACAGGAACAGAAGTCTTATATAGGTTACAGATAAAAGATTGTGTCATGGGTATACTTGCAAAAAAACTATTCAATAAAAAGGTAATGCTTACAGATGGTTCAGAGCTGGGAATCATAAACAATATAATCATGGATTCCAATACAGGAGACTTAATCTATCTTGTGGTAAAGCCAAATCACATGGTTGATATTTCCAAATACGAGAGGCAGAATAGTTATGTTATCATCCCTTTTGAGGCGGTTAAGGCTGCCAAGGATTATGCTTTAATTGATGAGACAAAGCTAACACATTAGAAGGCTGTGTGTTGAGCAAAGTAACAGTTGTGTGTTCAACTACAGATAGGGCAAGCCAGAATATCAAACATAGTCTGCTTAAGCTCAGGAAATGGGATGTTAAGCAGGATGTTTTTGAGTTCAGGAATTTTAGAATTATAGAGGTTCATGAATCTCTCGTTTATCAGGATGATATAGATAAAAGGCTGATGGATAAATCTCTTCCTACCGATTTAATAATTTTCGCATCCAGACATAGAAGCAAGGATGAACGTGCAATACTCACGGTTCATTCCACAGGAAACGTTGGCGAAGCACGGTTGGGGGGTAAGGAGAAACAGCTTGCGTCTCCCGCACCTTACGCCCTTCGTTCTCTGCTTCGTTCCCTTAAAACACTTGCTGAAAACCAAGGTTATGAGGTTACTCTTGAATGCACCCATCATGGGCCCAGCAATGTTGAGATTCCCTCGGTTTTTATTGAGATAGGTAGTAATGAAAGGCAGTGGGAAGATGGTATAGCGGGAAACATTGTAGCAAATGCCATACTTGAATTAAAGGAAGAAAAAGTACCTGTTGCCGTAGGTTTCGGAGGTACTCACTATGCTCCAAGACAGACTTCCCTTACCCTTGAGGCAGGTATAACCTTTGGGCATATATTTCCTACCTATGTGCTTGATAAGGTGGATGAAGATATTGTTCAGCAAGCCTTTGATAAATCCAAGGCTGATTTTGCTTACATTGATAGAAAATCCATGAAAGCTGAGCAGCGCAGGAGATTGAGCGCTATTATAGAGAAACTTGGATATGCGGTGCTGAGGGAGAGGGAGATAAGGGAGAGAACTTAGAGGAAAGTTAAAGAACCTTCTTAGCTATTAAAATTTATATGCTTAAAGAAGAAATCTGGATTGAAAAATATCGTCCAAAAAAGCTTGATGATATTGTTGGACAGGATGAAGTTGTAAGGCGTCTTAAATCCTATGTTCGTACAAGAAATCTTCCGCATCTTCTCTTCTCAGGTCCACCTGGTGTTGGGAAGACTGCTTCAGCTATCTGCATAGCAAGAGAACTCTTTGGTGAAGCATGGAGTAATAACTTCACTGAGTTGAATGCTAGTGATGAACGTGGTATCGATGTGGTGAGAAACAAAATCAAGAACTTTGCCAGAATATCTCCACTCGGAGATGCTGAATTCAAGATCATATTTCTTGATGAGGCTGATGCTCTCACCCCAGATGCTCAGTCCGCCCTTCGAAGAACCATGGAAAAATACACAAGCACTTGCAGGTTTATTCTCTCATGCAATTATTCCTCCAAAATCATAGAACCCATTCAGTCAAGGTGTGCCATATACAGATTCAGACCAATATCAAGCGAGGCAATAGAGCAGAGAATAGCTTATATCGCAAAAGAGGAGGGAATAACCATAACTAAAGAAGGAATGGAGGCAATAAAATATGTGGCAGCAGGGGATATGAGGAAAGCTATCAATGCCCTTCAGGCAGCAGCCATGCTTGATAAGACGGTAAATATGGATATCATCTACAGAACCACCTCAACTGCAAAACCTGAAGAGATTAAAGAGCTTATAGACTTAAGCATGAAAGGTGATTTCATCAAGGCAAGGGAAAAACTGGATACCCTGCTTATCGAGCAGGGACTTTCTGGTGAGGATATCATAACCCAGATCCACAGAGCTATGCTGGATATGACCATACCTGATAGACTAAAAATTCATTTCATAGATAGAATAGGCGAAATCGATTTCAGGATTGCTGAAGGCGCGAATGAGAGAATTCAGCTTGAAGCTCTCATAGCTCATTTCATACTTTGCTCTAAAAATGAGTCTTGAAGCAACCCTTGTAGATAGCTTTGGCTCTATTCCCAGAGAGCTTGCGGTAATCTTAATTGCCATGCTCCCTATTGCAGAGCTAAGAGTTGCCATTCCCATAGCAATTCTGAACTTCAAACTTTCCCCTGTGAATGCTTTTTTATTAGCAGTTATTGGCAACATGATACCTGTGATTCCTATGCTTCTTTTTCTTGAACCTGTCTCAGCTTATTTAAGAAGATGGCATGCATGGGATGTTTTCTTTGCATGGTTGTTTAAAAGAACCCGTCATAACCACAGCAAAAGATTTGAAAAATATGGATGCTATGCTCTAACAGCCTTTGTGGGCATACCGTTACCCGTGACAGGAGCTTGGACTGGCTGTGCTGCTGCTTTTGTTTTTGGCATCAGATTCAGACACGCCCTCTTAGCAATTTTTGGTGGGGTTTTGCTGGCAGGGGTGATCGTTACAGTATTAACCGTAGGTATAAATATATTCGTGTAGTTTTTCAAAAGCTTTATCCATTCATAACACCATTATATAGGTAAGGTTTTGACAGTCTGTGAGAGGTTATTTATGGGCAAGAGAACTCGTATCATCAATGAGCCATCAGATATCGTTCTAATACTGAGAGCATTTGGGTCAAGTACGCATAAAAAAGTTTTTGATTGTTTGCAGGATGGATGGAAGACCGAGGAGGAAATCGATAAGGAAGTGGGATTCAAATCTAAAGAAAGTCTTGAAATACTGAAAAAGAGTGGGTTTGTTGAGAGCAAATGGCGTATGCCAGAGCCGGGGAAGAAGCCTGAGAAGGAATATCATTCTTCATATTCCAGAGTGCATATGAACTTTCAGTGCTCTGTTGAGGATTTAAGTGACCTTATAATGATCACATTCAAGAGCGATAATGAGATAAAAGATTACCTTGAAATGATTGAGAGAGAGGTGAAAAAAGGTAATCAGTCCATGAACGGACTCCAGAGAGTTATAGACAAGAGTGTTATGTTCATCCGTGGTGTAGCAAAGCGCTCACCCATTCTTGCTGTAAAAGGGCAGAGAATCGAACTGGTAAAAAATGAATAATTATAGTTATCTGAGTAACTTGACATAAATTAAAATCCGAGCGAAGCGAGGCGCCTGAAAACAAAATAATTTTTTTAATGCTTTGCTTCGCTCCGCTCAAAGCGGGTTTTATTATAGGTACAGAGAAAGCCAAGGAAGGGAAGGCTAAAAAGAACACTCTTCTATAGTTCTTATCGAAATATTTATTGGTATTAGTAATACTATAAACCAGTATGACAGAGATTCTTATCGTTTACTATTCCAAAACAGGTAATACTGAAAAGCTTGCAAAAGCAGTAGCAGAAGGCGTACGTGAAGGAGGAGGAAACCCCACTCTTAAAAAAGTGGAGGAGGTAGATATCAACAAGCTTCCAGAGTATGATGGTATCATCGCTGGCTCTCCAGTGTATTTTGGAACAATGGCTGCAGAGCTGAAAAAATTCTTTGATGATTCTATTGCTGTGAGGAAAAAGCTGTTCAATAAGGTGGGTGCAGCCTTTGCCACCTCTGCTCACAGAACGGGTGGAAAGGAAACAACTATATTCTCAATACTTCAGGCGATGCTTATCAGTGGTATGATTATAGTGGGCGATCCTTATGAGACAGGCGGACACTATGGGGCAGCAGGGTCTGATGAGGAGGGATTAAAAGAGGGAAGAGCGCTTGGAAAGAGGGTGGCTGAGCTTGCAGCAATGATTAAAAAATGAAGAGAAGGCGAAAATATCGCAATCTGAAAAATTCAGCGATATCTGCAATTATTCTTTTGATACTCCTTCTAACTCTGATTTACTCTTTTTTTCCTGAACATAACCAGCAATGGAAGGTTAGTAAAGATGGTGTTCTTTCCTATCCAGAAGATAGGGGTAAGGTAGAGGTTACTGTGCTCAAAACAGAACATGGGAGCAATTACACCCTTGAAACCATTTCTTTCCCAAGCAAGGACTATACCGTAGAGGCACTTCTCAGAATCCCTGTTTCAGATAAAAAGGTACCTGGTGTGGTGATATTACCAGGTGCTACAGTCTCAAAGGAAGGAACACAGGGGCTGGCTAAAATCTTGTGTAGCATGGGTTACGCAAGCCTTGGTATAGAGCAACGTAATCTTGGTATAGTGGATTTTAAGTATGATTATGCTCTCTTCAAAGAAGGTAAAGAACCTATAGAGCATAAGATGGTGTTCGATGCCCTGCGTGCTGTTGATGTGTTAAAGCAGGACA
>CAZCRM010000031.1:0-13168 GCA_964501085.1 uncultured Methanosarcinales archaeon
CTGAGAGAGCTGGTAGGAGAATTGTGAAGGTAAATCCTTCTATTCCTCGTAATAAAGGTTGTTGTTAAAAGTTTTCTCATGAAGCGTTTCAGGATAAATTATATGTTTGTTAATAAATATAGGCATAAGAAATGAAACTCAAAGTTCAGCCTCTTAGAATAAGAACTGGAAGATATAAAGTAGTACTCAACACTCAGGATGCAAAAGAGTTAGGGGTGCAGGCTGGGGACCGTGTTATGTTGAAGAACAACATCCATCTAACTGCAATAGCTGAGACAGGTGATATGATACCAGAAGGTTCGGTGGGAGTGTATCAGGAATGCTGCGAACAACTGGGAGAAAACTGCCCCTCAACAATAGATGTTGTTCCAACCCCAAGACCAGTTTCTATCAATTTTATAAAAAAATTTATGAATCATCAGAAGCTCACACGGGAAGAAATCTATAAAATTATTCAGGATATTGTCAGGGACAATCTTAGCGAGGTTGAGATGGGAGCTTTTGTCACTACCTCCTATATTTATGGAATGAGCAATGATGAGATTGAATGGCTTACAAGAGCTATGATAGATACAGGGGAGAAGATTGAATTCAGTACCCATCCCATCATGGACAAACACAGCATAGGAGGAGTACCAGGAAATAAGATATCCCTGCTTGTGGTACCAATTGTTGCGGCAAACGGTCTTCTTATTCCGAAGACAAGCTCAAGAGCTATCACAGGTGCTGCAGGCACGGCTGATTTGATGGAGGTTCTTGCTCCTGTAGAGTTTACAGCAGAAGAAATAAAAATTATTACCGAGAAGGTAGGGGGAATAATCGCATGGGGTGGAGCAACAAACATAGCTCCTGCAGATGATAAGCTGATTCGGGCAGAGTATCCTCTTTCCATAGACCCCCACTGTCAGCTTCTGGCATCCATAATGGCAAAGAAAGGAGCAGTGGGTGCAGATAAGGTTGTTATCGACATACCTGTAGGTAGTGGAACCAAGATCGCTACAATGCAGGAAGGCAAGAAACTTGCAAGAGATCTTATAGAGCTGGGTGGACGCCTGGGTATAGATGTTGAATGTGCTATAACCTATGGCGCATCACCTGTGGGAAGAACAGTTGGACCGGCGATAGAGGTCAGAGAAGCATTGAAGGTGCTGGAAACCATGAAAGGACCCAATAGCTTAATAGAGAAAAGCACCTCTATCGCTGGAATTTTGCTTGAGATGGGTGGTGTAGCTGCAAGAGGGAAAGGTAAGGCACTGGCAATGGAAACCCTGCGTACTGGTAAAGCACTCAAAAAATTAAAGGAGATGATTCAAGCACAGGGGGGTGAGCCTAATATCTCCTATAAAAACATAAAGCCAGGTGAGTATAAGGCAGAGCTTGTATCGCCTGCGGATGGATATGTTATTGAGTTTGATAACAAACGCATAATAGAGATTGCAAGAGCTGCAGGAGCACCCATTGATAAGGGTGCAGGAGTCTGGATACATAAGAAGAAGGGTGAGATGGTAAGGAAAAACGAGCCTCTTATCACCATATTTGCTGATAAGGAATGGAAGCTCACCAGTGCCTTAAAAAATGCAGAGATGAATTATCCTGTTATCGTGGAAGGCATGCTTCTCGAAAGAGTGCACGGGCTTCATTTCATTTAGATGAAGTTCTTCTTGATATCAGCAGTATCATGATAAGAACAAAGAATGCATTTACATCTCCTGTTTTTGGTGTAGGTTCAGATGAGGTTATATTAGGCGTGGGAGGCGGGTGAAACGAGGTGTTTCGCTTGAGGGTTAGGGTAATCTCACCCCTTTCCTTTGATTTTTCAGCAAAGAATCCTGTAATCGTGTGATTTATTACGGTTACGTTATTGATTCCTGTGATATTAACAACATCAACTCCTTGTGGCATGGTTATGGTCACAGGTGTGCCAGCCTGCCCTAAAAACCAGATACTTGTGGCATTAAGAATGCTCTCCTTAAACCTGTAGGTAACTTTATATTTGTTCACAATGGTGTCGTTGAGATGGGTTTTTCCAACAGTATCAGTGGATAAATCCGCATATATCTCTTCCACTTCCACCCCGGTTGTCTTATTATTTACCCTCACATCCAGTTCTTCCTCAAGCGATTTTCTAAACTTTTTTCGAATCTCTCTATCAGCCTTCAGGACCTCCCATGCACTCACAAAACTATCATTGTTCTTATCCAGACTCACTCTATAAGCTATAGCATGAGTACCAGAAATCCTCTCTGTATAGCTCCAGGTCATATTATATTCATGCACGGTGATGTTATTAACCCATGTGTATCCTGCAAGCACACTGCTTGGAGTTATGAAGATGAGAAAAAAGGCAAGAAGAAACCTCATAACGTTATTACCTCACATCCATCATCAGTAACAATAACGGTATGCTCAGCCTGAGATATAAGCCCCCCCTCAATTTCCTTCAGTACAGGATAGGGCTGAATAATCTTTGCCTTAACAAGCTGGAGCAGAGCAAAATCAACCTTGCTTCCAAGCCATCGTTTCGCAAAGGGTAGAGTTTTATATTTCTTTATTTCCTGAAGCAATTTTCTTGCAGAAGGATGCCTCACAGGTTTATCTGAGATGAGGTGGTATATTTCAGCATTGCCTGCGTCATGTATTCTTCCAGCACCATTTGTAGCGAATGGTTCTATAGCTATGATATCTCCTTCCTCAAGCCTTACACCATGAGGCATCCGTTTATTGGGTATGGAGGGGGGAGCATGCTGAATATATCTGGCAAGACCATGTCCTGTGAGATTTACTATGGGTTTGAATCCATAGGAGGTGATGGTATCCTCTATAACACCCCCTATGTCAGAGGTATTCACGCCCGCATGTATGAATTCAATTGCCTTGTTAAGGGCAGCCTCTGCAGCCTCCACAAGCTTGGGATGACCAGAAAGGTCTATAGTAACAGCGGTATCCGCAATATAACCATCTATATGCACACCTATATCCAGCTTGACCATATCCTTACCAAAAACCGAAGGGTCGTTTAAAGAGGGGGTGTAATGAGCAGCTTCATCGTTTCTTGAGATGTTCACAGGGAATGCTGGCTCACCTCCCTTTTCACGTATCATATTCTCGATGAACTCTGCAACATAAAGCAGACTCTCCCCTTCTCTCACCTTTTTTACAGCTTCATTCCGTACCTCTGAAAGAATCTTTCCTGCCTTGATATACTTCTCTAAGATTTGCTCTACCTCTTTTGTCTTATTCATAGCATAACCTCTTCTCAAACATAGTTAAATTCTTGCATCCTTTCTTGGTTACAACAACCACATCCTCAAGTCTTATCCCGCCTATATCCCTGTAATATAAACCAGGCTCTACTGTGACCACACACCCTGTCTGTAACTCCTCACCACCTTCTCTCAGATAAGGCGCTTCATGTATATCAAGCCCAACACCATGTCCTGTGGAGTGGATAAACCCTTGTGTAACATTTTTTTTTCGTGTGGTTTCATATCCCCTCTCCTCAAGCAAATCGCACACAATGTCATGTATCTCATTACCTGTCACCCCAGCCCTTATCTTCTTCAGAGCAGCAATTTGCGAATCCAGTACAGCAGAGTACATATCCCTGAGTTCCTCGCTGCACATACCTCTCACCACGCTCCTTGTCATGTCTGAATAATACCTCTCACTCCTTGATCTCGGTACAATATCGATAACAATAGGCTGATTCGCAAGAAGTTTCCCTTCTCCTTTCAGGTGAGGATTCGAAGCCTCTTTCCCACAGGCAACAATGATATCTCCTGCCTCACATCCCTCTTTTATAAGGGTATACTCGATAACCCCTCTGATATCCTCTGATGTAAGTGGTTTACCCTCATGCCAGAGAAACCCATTTTTAATACCTGCTTTTTTTATTACATTAACAGCATTTTCAAGAGCTTTTTCTCCTGCCCTCTGGGCTTTTTCTATGGCTTTGATTTCCTCAGTGTTCTTTATTTTCCGCATCTCTCGAAAAGGATTTTGTACAGGGGTAATCTCGAATCCCTTTTCTCTGAGAGAATCAGCTAAATACAATGGAAAATCATAGGGTACCGCTACCCTCTTTACCTTTTCTGATGCAAGGAATTCAGCCACCATCTCACAGTATGCTTGGTCAGCATCATCATGTTTTCTAAGCTTTTCCATTATGCTATAAGCTGAACTGGGAATAACCTGCCTGACTCTGGACTCCTTCTTTGCCCTCTCCAATTCCATATCTGAGACAAGAAGCTTCTCGTTTTTTGAGTTCAGGTATATGAAGGCATCATAGGCTAAAAATCTGGTAGCATAGTACATGTCAGCGTTATGCATGCTTTCACTTATCATAAGAAAAGCATCATGGTCAAGCTTCAGTTTCATCTGGACACCTCCCCACTTTAGCTCTTCTGTTAGGAAGGGGCAGTTTACCCTGCCTACCTGCAAAATACATACACTCTTCCCTTGAAATCGTGGGAATCTCCATGTTTTTATCAACAAACCTTACAGGAGCATCTCTCACAAGCACAGCAGGTATGCTCTCATCAGCTTCGCCCATGATGATCTGAGCCGCGCTCACAAGATTGTCAGCTACAGCTTTTCTTGTTATCAAGAGGGGTTTTCCAAAGAGGTCTTTCTTTCCTCTCTCATCCTCCACTGGCTCAATACCTGCGCACCCAAGAGCTATACCCACACTCCCCAAGCGTAAAGGCTGGGTTCTGCTGTCTCCGATAATGACAGCAAGATTACAACCATACTCCTTCATGAGCTTTTTCCTGATTTCAGAAGCACTTCTAGTAGGATTCTCAGGTAATAGTACAACACATCCCTCAGGAACATTGGAACTGTCGATTCCTGCATTGGGGGCAAGCATTCCTTTGGTAATTGTTACTATAACATTTGGTATGCCACCAAGAATCTCATCACACTCCTGCATAATAAGCTCAACCTTTCTTGGGTCATGAGCATAGAGTTTTGCAAGTTCAATAGCTTTCTTACTTGGTACAATACTCTCAAGTTTGATTACCCTTCCCTCAGCAGTTGAAACCGCAGATTCTGCTATTACAAAAATATCATTTTCCTGAGGTTGTATATTAGCTTTGTTCATTGCGTTAATCAGCACCTCTGCTATATCATCTCCCTGCTTTATGAGGGGTGTTTTTATACCAAACAGTTTCACGTTATTAACCTCTTCATTATTTTAATGGCACAGAAATCCCCGCACATTGTACATGCTCCTTTTTCTGGCGCTATTTTCTTAGCTCTTTCATTATATAATGCATGCTTCAGCTGCCCCTCCCAGTCAAGCATAGCTCTTCTCTCAGCCATCTTTTTGTCTCTCTCGCTCAACCCATATTTTATAGAATCTCCGATATGGGAGGCTATCCTGAAGGCAATTAACCCCTCTTTTACCTGCTCGATACCAGGAAGTCCTATATGTTCATTGGGTGTTATATAGCATAGATAATCCGCTCCGGCTCCGCTTGCTATCGCAGCGCCAATACTGCCTGCAATATGGTCATAACCCAGTGCTATATCAGTTGGTAAAGGTCCTGAAACAAAAAGAGGAAAAACTGACCTGCGCTTATAGAACCTCACCTGCTCGGCTATTCTATCAGCAGCCACATGCCCCCCTGTTCCCTCAATGATTACCTGCACCCCTTCCTGATTCGCAAGTTTGGCAAGCTTTATGTTCAGTTTGATCTCCTCAAGCTGCACCTTATCTCTGATATCGTGTATGCATCCGCTTCTCATAGCGTTTCCAAGAGAGAGCACAATATCATATCGTTTAAGAATCTTTAATATTGTGTCAAAGTTTTCAATAAAAGGGTTCTCACATCTATTTAGCATCATGTAGGCAATGGTAATCGAACCCCCTTTGGATACTACCCCAGAGATTCGTTTGATGTTTTTCAGCATGCGTACCATTTTACTGTCAACGCAGTGAAGTACAATAGAACTCACACCCTCTTTGGCTTGATTTTTTATCTCTTTTATGAGATCATTGCAGGTCATATTCTCAAGACCTATCTCGGCTGCTGTCTGGTAGATGGGTACTGTGGTTATGGGAAGGGTGGTGTTCTCAAATACAGCTTTCCTTATCTCTGCAATATTCCCTCCCATGGAAAGCTCGGTTATGGTATCTGCACCATATTTTTCTGCTATTTTGGCTTTGGCTATCTCCTCATCTATATTAGCTTTTGCAGTAGATGTACCTATATTCACATTCACCTTTGTTGATAAACCCTTACCAATACCAGTTGATCTTTCTCCCCTGCTCATGATGACTACACTACCTTCAGCCACCCTCTCAGCAATAAACTCGATATTTTTATTCTCAGCTTTAGCAACTGCTTCCATCTCAGGTGTTATGTTTCCATTTTTCGCCTGATCAACCTGTGTTTTCATAGTATGCCTGCCATGGATAGTATCTTTACTGTATTTTCATGATGCATAGACATGATGTGTATGCCATCACATAGGTTATGCAGTTCATCTATCAACCCTGCTGCTATCTTCATACCAAGAGCTTCGGGATTGCCTGAGCTTTTAAGGTCATTAATGATATGTTCAGGAACCCTTAAACTTAGGTTATTGAGAAACAGCGCATGTTTTTCAGATTTGAGGGGTATTATGCCTGCGATTATTTTAATGCTTTTTATGCTCCTCACCTTATCCACAAAGCTTGAGAGAATATCAGCATCAAAAACCGCCTGAGTCTGCACAAAACGTGCACCCATCCTTATTTTTTTCTCAAGTTTGAGGAGAGCAGGCTGGTTCAACTCAATATTTGACACCACACCTGCACAGAAATCTGTTCTTCCCTCAAGTTTATTACCTGCGATATCAAATCCCTGATTCAATTTGTTTATTACTCCAAGAAGCTGTACAGAATCAAGATCATAGACTGGCTTTGCTCCTTCATGATCCCCTTTTGTAGGGTAGTCGCCTGACATCACCAGTATGTTCTTGATTCCAAGAGCATAAGCTCCGAGAAGTTCTGATTGAAGAGCAAGCCTGTTTCTGTCTCTGCATGTGAGGTGCATTATGGTCTCGTATCCTTTATTCATGAGAATACTGCATGCCACTAAAGAACTCATGCGCATCACCGCTCTCTGGTTATCGGTAACATTGATGGCATCCACCACATCTCCTATACGCTCTGCCTCTTTAAGCATGGCTTCTGTATCAGTTCCTTTTGGCGGACTGATTTCTGCTGTGATTATGAACCTCTCAGATTTCAGTTTCTCTCTGAAGCTCATCTCTTACTCCAGTTCTTGGGTTGATGTATGGTGCTAAGATATTCAAGCTTTCCGAGTTTTTTGAGTTTTTCAAAAATCTCATCCCATACGCATATTTCAGCATTCACCTCACATTTTCCATCTATAACGCCTCCGCATGGTCCGTTCAACAAACCCTTAGGACATCTGATAACAGGACATATACCACCAAACATCCAAACAGTACAATCTCCACACATGCCACACAATTCCCTGAGAACCTCTCCTCCACACATCCCTCCTAGGGATATTGTATCAAGGGCTGGATATACCTGCATACATGCATGCTTTGATATAACAGATACCCCTGCACCACATGATAGAACGAGCAGTGCCTTTGCCTTCTCAATCTCTGGATTCTGTGTAATTA
This sequence comes from uncultured Methanosarcinales archaeon, assembly GCA_964501085.1. Taxonomy (GTDB): domain Archaea; phylum Halobacteriota; class Methanosarcinia; order Methanosarcinales; family Methanoperedenaceae; genus CAZCRM01. The sequence continues at coordinate 7,645 of CAZCRM010000031.1, forward strand.
TATTTTCCCATACTATGTTGCATGCAGAACTCAAAACTGTATACCCAACAACGTTTTTTCCTTTGGAAGAGAGTTTCTCCTTAAGCTCTATAACCTCAGCTTCACCGCCCACATGAAGCTTAGCTGCACATTTTGCACAACCAATTATAAAAATATCCTGTTCCTCTATGTTTATATCTTTAAAATTTTTTTGTTGTGATATTATCATTTCCTTGAGTACCTATCTATGCTCTGTTTTCTACTGATGAGCTCAGCAAGCATATCTGCAATTACAGGAAGATTTCTCACCTGCTTTTTCATTTTTTTAATAAGGCGTTCAACCTGAAGCTGAGTTCCTGTTATGATGAGGTTTACCCTATCTGTTTCATGGGATATCGCTTCTCCGGGAATGGCAGCATCTCCTCCTCTTGCAAGCATCTCCTGTTTTATGATCAATGCCTCTGCTGTGCTAACATTTCTGAGCAGTATGTTGAAGATTACCGACTTATTCTTCATGATCTCACTCCCTGTGTTGGTAACTCCTATGAACCTCATGGCTCTTGCTGCATCCTCCTTGCTCTTTATCTCAAGCAGTTCAGCTTCAAGCTCATTATACTTAACACAATGGATATTCTCCCTTGCATGCTGTGCAACCTTAACCACATCAACAGTTGGAGCAACGTCATGAGTGCGTATTATATGGGCACCGTTTCGTACCGCAATAGCTGTGGCAGCAAGGCTTCCATACAATCTTTCACTGGGAGGCTTCTGAAGGGTCTCACCTATAAAGGATTTTCTTGATATAGCTACAAGAACGGGCTTTCCGAAGATTCTGAGCCTTTCAAGGTTATCAATAATCTCATAATCATGGACAGGAAGCTTTTCAGGTACCCATCTGCCTATAGCAGGGTCTATGATGATGTTGTCAGGATTTACATCATTATCTTCAGCTCTTGATATAATTTTTTCAAGGGAAGCCATTACAGCATCCATGCCCACAGCATCGCCAGGAAGTCTGTTACTTGCCATGAGAATAACAGCACAATCGTGTTCTTTCACCACTTTAATCATATCTTTATCTGCTGTAAAACCACTTACATCATTGATGATTTTAGCTCCTGAATGTAGTGCCTCCTCAGCAATATCAGAAAACATGGTATCCACGGATATTGGAACAGGAATATCCTGAAGTAGTTTCAGAGCAGGTATGAGACGAGAACGTTCCTCTTCTTTTGTGATACTCCGAGCAAGTGGCCATGTAGAACGTGCTCCCACATCGATAAAATCCGCCCCTTCGTCTATCATTTTCCATGCAACATTAACAACATTATCAGAATGAACTACAGAAGCTTTATAAAAAGACTCCTTGCTGAGATTTATCACGCCCATTATTCGTACAGGATGACGATCACCGACCTTCAATCCTGCAATAGTTTTTTCTATCACGTTTTAATACAATACCTTTGAAGTATGCTTAAGGTTTGCGTTTAAGAGCATTACCAGATCAATGCAAGCATTACAATCACAATCACCATTATGCCATCCTGCATGAGCATGGATATTAACATAATCTGCATACCTAACGCAGGAGGAAATATGCTTGCGTAGTAAGGAATGGTGAAACGGAGACGTGGTATACTTGAAAGCACTCTTCCCACCAGCAGTGCGATCACGATTTGCTTGGATGAGAGAATTCCTTCATTTAGCAGGCTACCTGCAATAGTATATGCTGCAATGTTACTGGCAAACCATGCTGCTATCACAGGTAAGCTTTCACTGGGGAGGTATGTCAAGACAGGGATGTCCTTTAAGTAAGCTGAAATGACATTGAAAAAACCCAGGTCTATGAGCTGGAACACTATGATTGCGGTTATTGTCATGGTTACAATAACTCTTCGCAGTGGTATCCATGAAGCTGAAAGCGCTCCCCTGAACGCTTCTGTGAGTTTTTTCTTCTTTATAACTCTCTTGAATCCTGAATGTTTTTTGTCAGGTAGCAGAAACCGCCCGATAACAAGGGTTATTCCTGTTCTGAAAAGCCCAACAGATACCACTATGCCAAGATAAATCAGCCCTGTAGTGCCCAAGAGTATCACAATAACTGGAAGCAGATTTCTCAGAATCACTATGGTTGAGGGAAACGAGTTGATGAGAGATGCTATTATAGTCTCCTTACGCCCAATCAACCCGTTCTTGTGAAGCTCTGCTACCATGGAATTTCCAGCAGTTGGTGAACCAAAGGATGCAAGGAAGCTCAGCCCTACCTCTTCTCTGAGATGTGCAAAACGCATTAGTGGTGTGGTGATAAAACCAAGTTTGTGTATCCATCCAAGCTCTATTAGTAGCTCCATCATCACAACCCCTATAACAGTAGGGGGTATGATGGATGAGAGATACTTAATGGCAAGGATGAGAGCATTGTATGACATTTATTTTGGCAATAATTTCTTTAACTTTTCAACTCTATCCTTGATATTCTCCCAGTGTCTTCCTTCCCAGTAAACCTGTCCGCAGTTATCACATATCCAGAACTCAGTATTTATCCAAGGTACATACTCCTTTTCTCTTATTATCTCCATATCCTCAGCCCCAGCCTTTCTGATACTCGAATTGCAGAGAGTACACCTGTCCATCTCAGGCTCTAAGGAAATCCTAAGCTTCTCATGCATTTCCTTGATCTGTTCCTGTACATCAGAAGAATATATTAAACAGGAAACAATTCCCTTTTTTTCAGCTTTCCTTATAAGTCCTCTATCCCTTGAAACAAGAATCCTGTCCTCATCTTCTGCCAGCTTTAAAAGCAGTTCATCCTCGTTCTCCTGCTTCCTGATTTCAAGGGTGTCGTATCCAAAAAGACGGAGCCAGCGCGCAAGTCTTCCGAGCATCCTGTCAACAACGAATTTCATGCATATTACTTTTAGCAAGAGCCAAAAAAAGCTATTGTTTTATATGTTCTATGATATGCTGCATCTCAGGAAGTATGATTTCAAGGGCAAGCTTGACAGCGTTTGGAGAGCCGGGTAGACAGAATATCACCTTTTTGCGTGCCACACCAGCCATTGCACGGGTAAGCATAGTCGCATTACCAATCTGTTCAATGCTTTTGTATCTGAAAAGCTCTCCAAAACCAGGCATATCTTTTTCAATAAAGGGTGAGATAGCCTCAATGGTAACATCCTGCGAGGTAATCCCTGTCCCCCCACTTAATATTATCACGTCAGCCTCTGAATACAAACATTTCTTGAAGGCATCCCTTATCATCTCAATATCATCAGGAACCAGTTCATAATGTACTATCTCGCTACCCTGCACCTGCATCATTCCCCAGATGAGCTTTCCTGAAGCATCCTCTGCTCTCTCCGGGCGATTCACTTTTCCATATCTCTCGTATCGTGAGGTGCTTATGGTTATTATCGCACATTTGTGAGCTTTTTTGCTGGATGAACTCATAAGGCTTTATATATGATAGAGGATATATAATTTTATGTTTTATTAATTTTATACGTTAATATATTATTTTGATATAAAAATGTTATGTGTAATGATAATTAATTATAAAACATTTGGTAAAATTGTAGAAATTAGAGAAGGTTATAAAAATACGTTCTTCTTCGCATCTGCTTGAAGCAAAGCGAACAGCAGAGTTTTAAAAAGAAACATGCAAATTAAAAAAGCTTTATTTTAATTTTAACTTCTCAATGCCACAGAGAATAAACTTGCTTACAGGCATAACCACTATTTTTTTATTATTTACTATGATTCTCTCCTCCTCTCTGCTTACTATGTAACCTGTATCCACATTAAACACAGACAGAAATTTTATCAGACCTTTAAGATCCTCTTTGCCTATCTTTTCCTTGTTCTTCACTTCCACAGCTATTATCTTATCATTTCTCAGTACAAAGTCCACCTCATTCCTTTGCTTTCTCCAGTAATGTCCTGCATTTGTTTCACTTCTTATCAGCGTCTCAAGAACCCTGTCCTCATCTTTTGTAGAGGAGAGGGAAGGATGAAAGGGATATGCTTTTTTATTTTTTCTGCTCTCGACCAGAAAACTTCCTCTCAAATTGCTAATCCTTTTTATCAGGAAAGATAGCTCTAAATAGTTCAGAGCATTTCTTATTGTTTTCTTATGCCTTCCAAGGTCTCTTGAAAGTGAATCTATGTTCAGGATGATTCCTGGACTTTTGAAAATATACTCCGCAAGAATCCTTACAATCTCCACATCCTCAACTCCAAAGCTCTCGGGAATATCTCTGTAGATTATCCTCTCAACAACCAGCTCCCTTATATATTCCTTTGCCTCCTTATCCGACATATTCACGGTTTCTGGAAAGCCCCTGAGAATGAATCTGCTGAGCAGTATAGCCAATCTTCTTTTGTGTATCTCAAAATCTTCAGGTATTTTTTCATTGTTAAACTCGATAAACTCCCTGAAGGTTAATGGGGGCATGTGGTGAAACTTCGCTCTGCCAGTTAGGCTCTCACTGCTCTGTCTCATAAGGTTAAGTGATGCAGAACCAGAAAGAACTATTTTAACCCCCGGATTTAAATCATAGAGAACTTTAATCTTGTTCGCCCAGTCTTTCAGCTTGTGAATTTCGTCGAAGAAGAGATAAACCTTCTTATCCCTTATCCTGTCCTTCAGAATTTTCTCCTCGTACTCCTTAATGATTTTATCTAAATCTTCTCTCTCCAAATCGAATGAGAAGTAGAAGATCTCTTTCGGGTTAACATGTTCTAGCAGGTGGTCTATGAGGTGGTGCATCAAGACTGTCTTGCCAACTCTCCTTAAGCCCACTATCACATCTATGTATCTTTTATTCAAATTCTCTCTAAGCTTCTCAAAAAGATATCTCCTTTTGAAGCTGGATATCTCCTTATCTATACCACCGGTTTCCCACCACGGGTTAAAATTCACTATATCCATATTAGGATATAATGATATCCTAATATTTAATTTTTTAGGACATTATAGTATCCTAAAAATTAGATTTTATCTCCTCTTGCGGGCTAAGACTTCATCCGAGGAGATACAGCCCGCAACACTTAAGTATTTTCAAACCTACCACTATGAAGCTCGAGAGGTTCTTGGGCTATATGCCTGAGAACAGGGCTGCCAGTGAACCAGCCCTTAACATGCTATGAGAGTTGTCCTGTTCCATCATGGGTTGAAATTCCCATCTTATATTTTTATCCAGCTTTATGACTTTAACCAGAAACCTCTCACAGAATCCCCTCTCGTACTTCTTTCCACAGTATTCCTCGACGAGCATCTCGTTTATCTGTTCCAGAATTTGTTTAAGGATCTTCCTTGCTATCTCAAAGACTATGGAAACAATCGCTGCGACGGAAATCTTTTTATCGTATTCAATGGCAAGTACTATTGGGTCTCGATTGTTAGTTGCGCCACAAAGGGTTGGGTTGAATCCATGCCCTTAAAATTTTAAACCCTTGTTGTTACAGCACCGAATTTTTATCTTCATCAAACTGGCGCATGTGTTAAAGCACCTTTTATATAAGATGCATCGTATTATACATTGGT
>CAZCRM010000032.1:0-12662 GCA_964501085.1 uncultured Methanosarcinales archaeon
GATTTTGCAACCTCTATCTTGGTTACAGGGTCCATTGTTCCAGTAGGTTCATCGAAGATAAGTATTCTTGGCTCCTTGATAAGAGCCTGAGCCATCGCTACCCTATGCCGTTCTCCCTCGCTTAGTTCATCAGGCATCTTGGTGAGGATTTCTTTTGCTTTTTTCTCTGTAAAGCCAGCGGTCATCAATGTTTGTATGGCTTTTCTTTCAGCCAGTTCAAAGGGAAGATCAAGACCTATGGCTTCGGTAAGATTATCTATGACGTTTCTGTGGGGATAGAGACTGTATTCCTGGTGCAGTATCCCCATATATCTGGTCGCTCTACCTTTCTTATCAGCACCAAGCTGTGTCATATCAATCCATTCATCACCTATTCTAACTTCAATAGACCCTGAAGTGGGTTGCAGTAATCCTGAGATAATCTTTGAAGTTGTGGTTTTTCCTGCACCACTTACACCGATTAACCCGAATATCTCACTTTCATAAACATCAAAACTCACATCATTTACCGCTCTTACGATTCCTCTATCAAGGGAGAAATAGGTCTTCTTCAGATGGCGTGCGCGGATAATAGGCTCTCCAATCTTCGCTTTCTCATGCTCGCCCAGATCCTTAACTTCCTTCAAAAACTCAGATACCACCTCTGAAGGCTCTCCCATTTTAACTATACGTCCTTCCTCAAGCCATATAGCTCTGTGGGAAAGCTCTTCAATCACCTTGGGCCAGTGAGAGGTGATTATAAGAGACATATTGAAATTTCTTTTTGCATTGAGTATGCTCTCATGAACAAGCTCGGCAGTTTTTGGATCAAGAGTTCCTGTGGGCTCATCAGCCAAAAGCAGTATAGGATTCTTCACAAGCTGTCTTGCAAGCACAACCCTCTGCTTCTCACCCCCTGAGAGATCCCTTGCAACATGCATCATCCTGTTAGAAAGGTTGACCTGGTCTAAAAGGTCTGCTGCTTTATTGATGGCATCAGGCCCCATTTCACCAATTTCCTCAAGGGCGTTCATGACATTCACAATAACCCTTTCATCACCATACAGAGCAAAGGTTCTTTGAAGCATTATAGCTATTCTTTTCGTTATGCTTTTTCTCAATGGGTCGTAAAGAGGCAATTTTACAAAATCTGCTTCTATCTTCTTGAAATAATCTTTACATTTGGGACATGCTGTTCCCACCTTACTAGGTCTGTCAATATATCCACAGTTACCACATCTTGCTAAATGATAGATCACATTCCCGGAGATGTCATCAAATCTCTCCACACCTCTCAGTACATGCATGAATATAGACTTACCAGCACTGCTTTTACCCAGTATCCCCAGGATCTCTCCTTCTTTGACTTCCAGGTTTATATTCTTAAGAACATCAACTCCATCAAAGCCTACACGCAGGTTCTTAATTTCGATAAATTTCGTCATGGACTAACTCTCCCGCCATTGCTGTTTTTTCCTAGGCACACGCATGTTATTTATGATTCTAAACACCTATGCCACTTATAAACTTAACTATATCTGCCATAACATGGATAACCTAATACATAAATATAACGATAATACATGATATTCAAGCTACGTGAAGATGATATTCAAGCGTGAAGAAGGGTGCGTTGTCCACACATGACGAATTCGAAAGATTTATAACGAATAATATGATAGTGCGTTAGAAACTACTTTGCAATAGTTTTTAATGGTGATAATATAGGAGGAAAAATGCATGGTACTGGAGCTAATGGGTGTAGCTATACTGGCGATTATGGGAGTTCTTGCCACCATCGCAGGTGCTATTGAGGATCTGGAATCAGATGTTGGTTCCCAGAGCAATCCCAACTCTCAGGTTCAGTTAGCACCTCAGATGAACTTTCTTCATAGAATATACAACAAGGCAATCTCAGGCGAGCCAGTAAGCAATGGTATGGCAGCAGTTACAGCAGGCACGGTAACAGTGGTGCTGTTGAACGCAAAGTTTTATCTGTTAATGGCGATAGCTATAGGCGCTTTTGTGGGCTCTCTTGTGCTGGGTATATTCGCCACCACAGCTTTTGCTGGAAGGGTCGCAAGCCAGACAAGATTCAAGCAACCTTTGTACATGGATGTTATGAGATACACCACTCCCACTATTATAGCACATAATTTCATCGTGAACTTCTGTCTTGTTGCTTTAGCGTACATTCAATCAGTGGTACTAAATCATCCATTTCCCATTCCATTTCTTGCGTTGATATGGGGGATAACCGCAGGAGCAATTGGTTCCTCTGTAGGTGATGTGCATTACGGAGCAGAGAGGGAATTCCAGAATGCAGAGTTTGGTAGTGGTTTGAATACAGCACTTTCTGGGGATATTGTAAGAAAGGCTGAGTCAGGCTTAAGAAATAGTATAGATAATGTCTGGTTCTGTGCAAAGTTTGGTGGTCCTGCTACAGGTTTGGCTCTTGGTTTTGTAGTGTTCTTAAGCAACTGGCCCACAACGATCATAGGGTATAAGTGGAGTGCAGTAATCGCTGGTTTTATCATCGTAGCATTATTCACCATCGCCCACAGGTTAGTGGAGTACAATGCTGCTAAAACCTATGGACCATATAAGGAAAAGGAGGTAGCTGCATGACATTAATCGAGCCTACCTTAATAAATATTCTGCTGGTAGCTATCAGCGGAACTCTTATATGCGTAGGGGTTCACTTCATACCTGTGGGGGGTGCACCAGCTGCCATGGCTCAGGCTACTGGCATTGGCACAGGTACTGTAGAACTGGCAGCAGGTTCAGGTCTTGTAGGTTTGATAACCGCAAGCTACATGTATTCCAATGTTCCTCATGCATCTATGGGTTTCGTGCTTGCTACTGGAGCCATGGGCGCCATGGTAATGATTTCATGCACCATGTTTTTGGCTGGATTGGTGTATGCATATGGTGTAGGTGTACCCTTTGCCTCAGCCCAAGTAAAACGAGACCCTATTACCAAACAACCTCAGGATATCTATCTGTCAAAAGGAACCCAAGGTCATGGGATTCCTACCGTATCTTATGTAAGCGGAATAATCGGTGCAGCTCTTGGAGGTATTGGAGGGTCGCTGATATATTATGTGCTGTATGGAATATATATCCAAAAGCTCAGCACAATAAGCGCAGTTTCCATAGCAGGCGTGTTTACAATGGGCGTTTTTTATGTCAATGCCATCATCGCAGCCTATGGATTGGGAGGTACAATAGAAGGATTCCATGATAAGAAATTCAAACGGGTGCTTCCAAAAGATACCTTGACAAGCTTTGTTATTAGTTTAATCGCAGGCATAATTGCAGTGTTGATTGCAGGAGGTATGTGAATGAAAGAAATTCCCCCAAAAAAGTTGATATTATTAGGGGTTATAGGTGGACTTGTAGGGATATATATTTCACCCTATTTCCCAGCAGCAGGGGCTATAGGTGCAATATGCGCAGTTATATGGGGTGCTGAGGCTATAAGAAGAGTAGCAAAATATGGTCTTGGTACAGGTGTTCCTTCAATAGGGCAATTAGCTCTTGGAATGGGTATCATAGCTTCAATGTTCGGTCTCGCTATTGTCAATATATTTCCAGTAACCTCTTCTTCATATTTTGGTCCTATAGTAGCGCTTGCAACCGCTTCTGTCATAGGGTTAATAATAGGATGGTTTGCCCAGCATGTGATAAAGATGAATATTCCAGTAATGATTCGTGGAATGACAGAGATTGCAGCCGCAGGTTCATTGGTGATTGTTGGTTACAGTGCCGCAGTAGCAGGTAATTTCACCTTTGCCACAATAGTGGACAAGGTTTTTGATAATGGAATAATGCTTGCGGTTTTCTGGGTTGGAGCAGTGGCTATGTTGCATCCTTTCAATGCATGCCTAGGACCTGATGAGAAGCAGAAAAGACTGTTATATTTAGCAGGCTCAACTGGCTCAATTACAATGGTGATAATGGGTATAGCATCCTTCATGACCCTAGGCAAAATTGGAGCGGTTACCTTTCTTTTAGGAATAATACTTTGGTTAATATTCTACAAGAAGTTCTGGGATGAAGTATACAAGGATGCAGCCTCTGTGGTAGGCACAGGGTTGATTCCAAAAACGGAGGTGTAGATTATGCATATACGAGTGGCACCTGAACTTCATCTGATATTGAATCCATTCACAGGAGTGGTCGCTGAGGAAAGAGAGGACGTGGTAGAGTATTCCTTAGACGATATAGCAACCCAGCTTGAGGAACTGGATAAGATTGTGACAGACATGATGAACCAGCTAAGTCCAACTGCACCACTACTAAGCTCATTTCCAGGAAGGGAAAAAACCTCCTACAATGCGGGCATTGTCACCAATGCATTCTTCGGGGCAATAGTGGGATTTATCGTGCTGTTTCTACTAGTTGTCGTTTTGAAGATAGGAGGGATATGAATGGTGAATAAGGTCAAACCCGCAGAAGGCTGGCCTGTTGTTAAGGGTGAATATGAGGTGGGCAATCCTGAGAATCCTGTTGCGGTTACCACATGTGGTTCTCATCTCAAAGGTGCTCCATTCCTGGAAGCAGGTGCAGCAATAACAGGCACCCATAAAACAGAGAACCTTGGAATAGAGAAGATAGTAGCCAATATCATCTCAAACCCCAATATACGTTTCTTGTTAGTAACAGGTGCAGAGGTCAAGGGACATATATGTGGTGAAGCTCTGGTGATGCTTCACAAGAATGGAGTGAAGGATAATAGAATAATAGGTGCTACAGGTGCAATACCATATATCGAAAATCTGCCTGATGAAGCCATAAAAAGATTCCAAGAGCAGGTGGAAGTAACTGACATGATTGGTGTCGAGGATGAAGCAGCTATTGTTTCAAAGATAAAGGAGCTTGCTGCAAAAGACCCTGGTGCTTTTGAAGCCGAGCCCATGATTGTGGAGGTAGGCGAGGAGGAAGAGGTTGAAGAGGCAGGTGGTGTAAAACCCATGTCTGCAGAGATAGCTACAATTCAGGCTAGGATTCGGGAAATTCAGCACCAGACCATCGAGGTTGGTAACCTGAATAAGTTTATGTCAGGGATATATGCAGGCAAGATTGAGGGGATTATGATAGGTTTTATTGTTGGTATAGTTATTCTTGGATTAATACTTACGATATTTGGAGGTGTTTAGATGACAGAGGAAAAGCAAGAAGAATATGAATATGGGAAAGGCGTGCCCATGGTGATAAAACCCTCTATGGCGATAATAAACTCTCTTATAGAGGATATTCGCTATAGAGGGCAGTTGATAGCAAGAAACCAGAAACTTGAGTCAGGTGTGGGAGCTGCTGGTATATTAGGCTTTTCCATAGGATTTTTATTGGTCATGCTGATAACCATTGTTCCAATCGTCATGAGGGGATAATATGCAGCAAGATTCTTACCCAGTGGTAATCGTAGACCCTGAGGAATACAAGGAGATATTGAACAAGCTGGATGAGATTGAAGAGAAGATGGAGTTTACGAGTTCAGAGATACACCAAAGATATGGTAAGAAGATAGGAAGAGATATAGGTATATTGTATGGTATTGTTATAGCACTTGTGGTAGTGCTGGCATATCTCCTGCTTACACCAGTATTTGCAAGATTATAGAGGTGTTAATATGTTCAAATATGATAAGAAACAGGAAGTATTCAAGTTCGGAAATATCGAGGTTGGTGGGCAACCAGGCGAGTATCCAACCGTGCTTGTGAGTACCATGTTCTACAGGAAACACAAGATTGTTACCGACGAAGACAAGGGAATCTTCGACAAAGAGAAGGCTGAAGCCCTATGGAAGACACAGGAGGAAATGGGGGATATAACAGGTCTTCCCTATTTCAATCAGATTGTGGGGGAAACTCCAGAAGCTATGAAGAACTACATAGACTGGTTCGTGGATATCTGCGATGATATTCCTTTCCTGATTGATTCCTCGGTATCTAGTGTAAGAGCTGAAGCTGCACGATATGCCACCGAGATAGGGGTGGCTGAGAGAGCTATCTACAACTCCATCAACGCCAGTATAGGGGCAGAGGAAATAAAAGCGCTCAAAGAAAGCAAGCTGGATTCAGCCATCGTTCTTGCCTTCAATGCCACTGACCCAAGTGTGAATGGCAAACTTGAGATTCTGGAGAAAGGAGGAACTGGTCAGGAGAAGGGCATGCTTGAGATTGCAAAAGAGTGCGGAATCACAAGACCGCTAATAGATGTTGCAGCAACACCCTTAGGAGCGGGTGCTGGTGCCACGATACGCTCTGTGCTTGCCATTAAAGCAAAGCTGGGACTACCTACTGGTGGAGGATTCCATAACATGGCTTCAGCCTGGGACTGGATGAAGAGCTTCAAAAAGAGCGACCCTGATGCCAAGACCGAATCCTGGCCTCCAGTGGACATAGGCACAAATCTTGTGGCGCAGATCATGGGTGCCAATTTCCTTCTTTATGGACCAATCGAGAATGTCAAGAGAGTATTCCCTGCTGTGGCAATGGTGGATATCATGCTGGCTGAGACCGCCAAAGATTTAGGGCTAAGCACGATTGCAGAAAAACACCCAATCAATAAGCTAGTGTGATATTTTATTCACTTACAATTCTTATTTTTTCTTTAATATTATTGGTAGTTTTTTCAGATAGATTAATAGATGCCTCAGCAAAACTTGCAAAAGCGCTGGGAATATCTAATGCTGTGATAGGTCTTATTCTGCTCGCCTATGGTACTTCATTACCTGAATTCAGTGTGTCCTTTATTTCAGCCATTGCTCGCCATCCCCAAATCTCTGTTTCAAATGTAATAGGGTCTAATATCATAAATATTGCTTTAATCATAGGCATGACTTCATTGATTAAACCATTTCAAGTAAAGCTTGCTAAGAGAGATGGTATTGTTATGATATTCTCCACCCTCTGGCTTGCAAGCCTTGTTTATTTTTCAGATGGAATAAGTAGAATAGCTGGTCTTGTTATGATATTTTCAATAATGGGATATACCTATTACACGCTTAAGTATAATAGAACCAACAGCACAATAAAAAATTCTACAATCTCAAAACCAAAAGAGTCTATTATAATAGCTTTATGTTTACTTGTGGTGGTCATAAGCGGAAAACTGGCGGTTAATTCTGCTGTTGCTGTGGCAAAAGGGTTAGGGGTGAGCGAATGGTTAATCGGTGCAACAATCATAGCCATGGGTACTTCCTTGCCTGAACTGGTAGTGAGCTTGAGTGCTGCCAAAAAAGGCTTTTTTAGCATGTCAGTGGGAAACATCGTGGGCTCTAATATCTTCAATATCCTCTGGGTTTTAGGATTCTCTGCCACATTAGGCAGTATCTCCCTCAACGTTGACATGATTAAATGGGATATCCTTTTTCTGATGGTAGTAACCTTCCTGTTTTATTTTCATATCCTAAAGACAAGCATCTCTCGCATTGATGGAGTTGTCTATCTTGGCTTGTATGTTACTTATATAGCTTATTTGCTAATAGAATAGCATGAAAGCTGTGCTCTTTGACCCCTTCTCTGGCGCTTCAGGTAACATGATTATCGCCTCTCTCATTGACCTTGGAGCTAAAGCTTCAAGAGTCAAAAAAGCCATGCAAACAGTTGCAGACGTAGAGGTTGAGATACAGAAGACCTCAAGAAAAGGGGTATCAGCATGCTGGGTTAAAGTATCTACCAAAAAAGAAGCAAGCTTGAGCTTTAATGAAGTTGTTGAGAGAATAAGATATACCGACCTTCCTTCTCATGTGATCTCAAATGCTTTGAGCATTTTTAATATCTTAGGCAAAGCTGAGGCAAAGCTTCATAGCATTAGTCTTGAAGAATTAAAATTTCATGAGTTAGGGCAGGAGGATGCCATTGCAGATATCGTTGGAGCATGTATGGCGTTTCATGAGCTTGGGTTGAAGGGGAGCAGGATTTATACTTTGCCTATTAACGTAGGCATGGGATTTGTTAACACTTTGCATGGAAAACTACCTGTGCCTGCTCCTGCCACCCTTGAGATTCTTAGAGCATACTCTCTACCCTGGCAGTATGGATATACTCAGGCAGAATTACTTACACCCACAGGCGCTGCCATACTTGCCCATTTTGTGAATGAAACAGGGAGGTGCCCGCCCATGATCACATATAACGTAGGTTATGGTGCAGGGCATGCTGAACTTCCTTTACCCAATATTCTTAGAATTATTGTTGGCGAGATTGATGATGCCCTTATCTCAGATAGCATAGAGATGCTTGAAACCAATGTGGATGATGTGAGGGGTCAGGTATTGGGTAATCTTATAGAGGAACTCCTTATATCCGGTGCAAGAGATGTAGCTATAATACCTGCAACCATGAAAAAAGGAAGGAGCGGTCATGTGATCAAGGTGATTACAAAACCCCAGGATTCAGAAAGGCTTGCCAGAAAAATAATCCAGGAAACAGGCACGCTTGGGGTGAGGATTATTCCTGTAAAACACAGACTTATTGTGCAGAGGGAGATTAATAAGGTAAAGGTTATGATAGATAAGAAGGAGTATTCCATCGCCATCAAGATTGCAAGAGATTTAAGAGGTAACCTCCTTAATATCTCAGCAGAGTTTGAGGATTGCAAAAGAGTTGCTCATGAGTCAGGGATTCCTGTACGTGAGGTCATGCAGAGGGCTGAGGACGAGGCAAGGCGTGTTTTTTCCTTCGCTTAATATCTCTTTTAAATATCCATTCTTTTTGTTTGTACTTATGATGCAATATATTCGCCATCTCAATCTCGCCACTTGTTAATCTCCCTTCTTTGGTTTTTATTCCAAGAGCTTCTTCAAAACCCTTTCGTAAGAACGTTTTTATACCTTTAATGTCTGTAATCCCGATTTCCTTCAGGGTTATCATCCCATCCCTTGCTTGCTTTACAGAGAGAAGATTCTTGGTGGGATTCTTCAATACCTTTTCCATTAGATCAAAGTCAAAATCTATTAGAAGACTGCCATTAATCATCACCGCACCATCAAAACGCCCCTGCGCATTGCCTGAGATTTTTCTTCCTTTTGTATATATTGCGTTGCGTTCTTCATGGATTTCACTTTCTATGCCCATATGCTGAAGTGCTATCACCACACCTCTTAACACCTTTTTATATGCTGACCGAATATCGTTAGGAATGACATTATCTTCTCTTCCTATCACAGAATAGAGTATCTGGTTCTCATCACAAAAACCACAACCACCTCCCAAAATTCTACGCACAATCTCAATATTGTTCTTGGCACAGAACTCAGTATGAATCTCATCCTCTACATACTGGTGATAGCCAAGATATACCGTATGTGAGTTTACTCGCCAGAAAAGTATGGTCTCTGGTACTTGAGCTTTACCCACATGTCTGCCAATGGATTCAAAGAGCGCTGCACTATAAAAGCCATCTATTCTACCAGCATCAAGGAAGCGCCAGGGTTTCATAAGACCACCTTAGCTTTTTTATTGGATATATTGATTTTAAAAATAACCCTTGTTCCGACAATCTCATAAGAAAAGAGCATAATAGTTATTGATGATGTTAAAAGCGTTAATCTTTGATATGGATGGGGTGTTAGTGGATTCCATGCCCTCTCATGCAGATGCATGGAGGCTTGTGTTAAGTAAGGAAGGAGTCCATATTCAGAGCCAAGATATCTATGATATAGAGGGATCAAACTATGAAGGTGTGATTCGTCTGATGTTCAAAAAGGCAGGAAAGAGACCACCACAGAACTTGAGAGAACTTGCAGACAGGAAAAGAGAGATGTTTGAACGAATCAATAACGTTAAAGCATTCGATGAGATTAGGGAGATTCTCCCCTTGCTTAAAAAAAGATTCAAACTGGGTGTTGTATCAGGTTCTGACAGGAAAATTGTTGAGGGGTTTCTCACCAGCTTCTTCCCTGACATCTTTGATGTGGTGGTAACAGGAGAGGACGTTATGCAGGGTAAGCCTTCTCCAGAGCCTTATATAAAAGCATTGAAGATGTTAAAGGTGAAGAAGGAAGAGTGTGTTGTAATCGAGAATGCACCGTTAGGAGTGGAATCGGCAAAGAGAGCAGGTATGTACTGCATAGCCATTCCCACATATATTGAAAAGCAGAGGTTAAAGCATGCTGATATCCTACTTGAGAATCATGCTGCTCTCAGGAGATATCTAATAGATATATGTAAGAGATAATATCATGAGATACCTTGCTGAAAAAAATAAGGAGAGATGTAAACATTGTGGTTTTTGTGAGGAGGTTGCCTGTTCAAGTTACGTAGGTAATGCAGAGGAATGCAGTGGATGTGGTGCATGCTACCTTGCCTGTCCTCATGAAGCAATCCAGATGGTTGAAATAGAGAATGAGCGTGAAGCAATCTCAATCAAGATTAATGGCGAAACCTTCTCTGTTCCAGATAAAATCACTGTTAAGAGGGCGCTTGAACTGTATGGATATACCTTCAGCAAACTACCTAATAAAGGGGATTTCTTCGCTCCCTGTACCACAGGTGGGTGTTGGAGCTGTGCTGTTATTATAGATGAGGAGTTAAAACCAAGCTGTGTTACCCAAGTAAAAGAAGGGATGAATATCAACACTACAGTAGAAGGGACTCCAAAGAGACCTGTGCATGGGTGGATGGGGCATGGTGTAGGTGGTGTTGGAACTCCTTGGTGGTTGAAAGGTGAGCATGGATATATAGAGGTGGCATGTTTTGCCTGTGGATGTAATTTTCAATGCCCGCAGTGTCAGAACTGGATCACCACATACTCTGGAAAAGAGATACCTTTAACCCCAAGAGAAGCATCCCTGCTCATGAGCGATGCCAGAAGACGCTATGGAGTGGATAGAATGGCAATCTCTGGTGGAGAATGCACCCTTAATAAGGAGTGGTTGATTCAGTATCTTAAGCATTTGAAGAAACGTAATCCTGATAGGAAAGCTCGCTTTCACGTTGATACAAATGGCTCAATCCTCACACCTGATTATCTTGAGGAGCTTGTTTATGCTGGAATGAGTGATATTGGAATAGACCTTAAGGCTCTAGAAATAAACACCTTTCAGAGGATAACAGGGGTGGGAGGTGAAATAGCTGAAGCATACCTAAGGAATGCATGGAATGCAGTGAAGTATATGCTGGATAAGCATGATGAGGTGTTTCTTGGTATTGGAATTCCTTATAATAAAAATCTCATTTCTATTGAGGAGATTGTAAGGATGGGAGAGAGGATAGTGAGATTAGATGATGAGGTACAAGTTTGTGTGCTGGATTACAGACCTGAGTTCAGAAGAATGAACATAAGCAGACCAACACATGAGGAAATGCTTGAGGTATGGAAAGCCTTAAAATCAGTAGGGCTTAAAACAGTAGTCTGTCAGACTCCAAAAGGTCATATTGTTTGAGAGATGCTGACTATAGGTGATGGTTCAGAGATTGGTATCATAGGTGGGGGGCCTGCGGGTAGTTTATTCGCTAAATTTGCCTGTGATTACGCACACCAAAAAGGAATCGATGTAAATGTGACCATCTACAGCAATAGACATTTTTCAGAGGCAGGTCCAAAAGGATGCAAGGGTTGTGTAGGAGTCATAAACGAGAGGCTGAACAAAAAACTGAAGGATATAGGTATTACGCTACCAGAAGAATTAATAATGCAAACCATTGATGGCTATTCCTTTATTACAAAAGGAGGACATCTGCATCTTAAAAAGAAAACCTATATAGATAGCATAGTTACTGTGTTTCGTGGAAATGGACCCCTATGCTTCCCTCTTAAGGGATTTGATGGTTTCTTGTTAGAGCAAGCACAAAAATCAGGAGCTAAGATAATACAAAGTCAAGTAAGAGATGTGATTTTTCCTGAGAGTAAAGAGGATAAGGTTATTATAAAGCATGATTATGGCTTTGACGAGGTGGATTTGCTTGTAGGGGCATTCGGAGTGAGAAGCCCTATTATCAGAAGGTTTAAGAAGATGGGCTACTCGCCCCCTGATACTACAAAAGCATGTTTAGTAGAGCTTGAATGTGATGTCAAGCAAAACACAATATACATCCTATCCTTAGGAATACCTAACATAGATTATGCCATTATGATTCCCAAGAAGAGGTTTTTGACTTTGGGTATTATAGGTAAGAATGTGCATTTAAAGGAGCTTAGCAAGTTTTTATCCTTGCCTGTGATTGCAGAGATGCTTCCTGAAAAACCCAAGGTTTGCTGTCGATGCTGTACCTCTATTCCTATAGCCAATCCAAGAAAACCTTTTGGTGATAGGGTAATCATAATAGGTGATGCTGGCTATTCAAGATATTACAAGAATGGACTGGAGTCTGCTTTTAATTCAGCTAAGATTGCTGTTAAGGTGGTGTTTGAGCATGGAGTTTCAGAGCAAGCTTTTGAAAAGTATTACTATCCTTTATGTAAAGAAATGTTCATCAAAGATAATTTTTATGGCAGAATGCTCTTCAAGCTGAACAATATAATCTCCTCTCATGAGATATTATCCATAGCTCATATGGACATAGCGATAAAGGATGAGCGAAAAGGGCACAGACATTTAGATGAAATCCAGTGGAATATGTTTACAGGTCATGATTCCTATAGAAATATCTTCTGGAAATTCTTTAATCCTAAGCTGCAGTTAGAGCTTGGAATTGAAACCTTGAAGGAAATCATGGAAAGGCTGAGCAAGA
>CAZCRM010000033.1:0-12407 GCA_964501085.1 uncultured Methanosarcinales archaeon
AACCCCACTTTGACAATCTCCAGCAGCAGCTCAACGTGTCGTTCTGGCAGGTTAGTTTCCGCATTTGGTGCATCTGAAGAAGCGCACCTCACTCTCATCAGCAGCGCGTAACTGTCTGAGCCACCAGTATGCAGTATCATTACCACAGTTCTCACATATCGCTTTTGTAGTGGGCATACCCATCACCCGTTCCTCCAGAATAGATACCTCCCTCTCCTTCATTTCAGTCTTAGATACAATATTCTTTTCAATCTCTTTTTCAAACCCACATTTCCTGCATCTGAACACCTTTCCCTTAGGTATCATCAAGCTCTTACACTTCGGACAAAATACCATAGATATCCTTCCTGGCGTTTTCAATTATCTCATTATGATCAAATGCAAGTTTGGGTAACTCATCCAAGCCAAAAACCATTACATCCTTAGCATCAGAATCCGCCTTAAGTGTTCCGCTTCCTTTTGCAAGATAGCATATAGAGACCACATGACCACGAGGGTCTCTATTAGGGTCTGAATATACCCCAGCAAGCTTTATAATTTTAACATCAAGCCCTGTTTCCTCCTTGGCTTCACGAATAGCAGCCTCCTCCACCCTCTCCCCAACCTCAACAAACCCCCCGGGTAAAGCGAAATAATCTTTATAAGGAGGGTTTTTACGTTTGACAAGAACAATTTTGTTATTGTATATGATTATAATATCTACGGTTAAAAGAGGAGTTCTCATTCTTATCTCCTCAACACTATTGTGAGAATATCCCCATCATGCACCACGTGCTCAAGACCCACACGCTGACCTTCATGCTTTGCAGAACCGCCCCACACCTTTGCATATCTGAACAGCTTCCTGAAATCCTTATGTAATCTATCACATACCTCACCAATGGTACATCCCTGCTTCATTATCAGTGGCTGATTCATATCCGGAGCTTCTCCCTGGGGCTTTAAATAAACCCTTATCAAGCCCAGCTTCTGAAATAAACGTTCTTTCAGCATATCTATATTAATCTTCCTGTCTGCTGAAATCAGAATAGCTTCTGGTAGCTCTTGTCTGCACTTGCTGAGCATAGCTTTGTCAGCAATATCTATCTTGTTGATTACCACGATAGCGGGCATATATACCCTGTTACCCTGAATCACATCTATAAGCTGCTCCACGCTGATATCCTCTCGGATGGTTACATTAGCATTATGTATTCTGTACTCTTCAAGCACAGATTTTATGGTTCTTTCATCTATGCTTAGCTCTACAGTGCTGTTTATACTTATACCACCCCTTGATAGCTTCTTTATACTAACCTCTGGAGGTTTTGAGTTTATACGGATACCAGCGTTATAGAGTTCATTAACGATAACCTCATAATTATTAAGAGAGAAAACATCAAGCATTATTAAAACAAGGTCAGCGTTTCTTATTACAGAGATTACCTCTTTACCCCTTCCTTTACCAGAAGATGCACCTTCCACAAGACCTGGGAGGTCAAGTATCTGGATGATAGCACCCTTATACTTCATTGTCCCCGGAATTACTTTCAGAGTTGTAAATTCGTACATAGCTATTGGAGAATTTGCTCCTGTTAGAGCATTCAAAAGCGTACTCTTCCCAACCGAAGGAAAGCCCACAATTGCAACTGTTGCATCTCCAGACTTTTTTATTGAGTATCCCTCACCCTTTGCTTTAGCTTCCCTTTTCTCTGCTTCCTCTCTTAGCTTTGCTAACCTTGCTTTAAGACGACCTATATGATGCGCAGTAGCCTTGTTGTACTTGGTGTTACGTATCTCCTCCTCTATTGCTTTAATTTGTTCCTCTATGCTCATCGTCTTCTAATAGTTATAAGCAAAGCAAAAAGAATTTGGGTTATAAACACATGGTCTAACAGGTGTTATTAAATTATCTTGAATCCAGCATCAATGAAGCTATAAGCATCCTAAATGAACTGGTGAGCATTCGCACCTGCGTTCCCCCAGGAGAGAATTACGAAGAAGCTATAGATTTCACAGCACGCTTTCTTAAAAAGCTTGGTTTCAGGGTTGAAAAGATTTTTTTGTCAAGAGAGTTATTTGAGGAAAAAAACCCCCGTTTATCTCATTTATCAGGGGAGAGAGTGAATTTATCTGCTTTCATGGATATAGGAGCTGAAAAAACCCTCTTAATAAATACGCATCTTGATGTTGTGCCAGCAGGCAGCAACTGGAGTGTTGAGCCTTTTAAGGTTACGGTAAAGAACAAGCGAATCTTTGGAAGGGGTGTGTCAGACTCAAAAGGAAGTGTTGCTGCCTTATTAACCCTTCTTTCAGCTTTAAAAGAGCTGAACATAAAACCAAAATATAATTTAAATATCGCATTTACAACTGATGAGGAGATGGGACCCTACTCAGGGTTATGCTATCTTGCTGATATTGGTAAGCTGAACGCAGACTATTTTCTTAGCATGGATGGAAACATCAACGACATAACAATAGCATCCAATGGTAATGTGGACTGGCAGATTGATGTTTTCGGGAAAGCTGTGCATAGTGGAAGCAGTTTCTTAGGAGTGAATGCCATAGAGAAAGCCATAACCGTGATGAACGAACTGATGAAACTCAAAGCTGATGTTGAGAAAAAACGCTCAAAAGTGCCTGTTGGAGAGGTTATACGTAAGAAAACAGGGATTAAAACCTTAATACCTGTGCTTAACATCAATATCATACATGCAGGGGTAAAGCAGAATATCATACCTGATAGATGCACCATAAAAGGAGATAGAAGGTTTATACCAGAAGAAGATTTCAATCAGGTATGCAATGAGCTTAGAGATGCTATATCAAAAGCAAAAGAAAAAGACCCAGAGCTTTCGCTTGAATTAATATGCAACGAAGTATATTCCCCCTTCCTTACAGATATCAATCATCCCTGGATTAAAGAGGTGCAGAAAGTGGCAAGCGAGGTTACAGGAAGGGAGGTGAAGCTTACAGGTACACAGGGCAGTCTCGATGTTGCGTATGCGGTTAAGGTAACATCACTACCTGCATGCTGTTTTGGAGTGGGAAGGCGCACAGAGAGCAATGCTCATGGAGATGATGAGAATATAAGGATAAGCGACTTTATTACATACATGAAATTTTTAGGAAGATTGATTGCAGAGTTTTGACCTCATAGCATCACCTCCAACACTGTAAACACAAACATGCTAAGGCTTATCATAGCATTCACATTAAAGAATGCCTTTGGGATATTGGTAAAGTCATGCTCTTTAACTAACGTATGCTCATACAATATCAATGCCAAGATAATCACTAAACCCACTTTAAAAATAAACCCAAGGGTTAGGAGGTATGCAAGAGCTACAAGAAACATGAGCATTGTAATATGGGAGATAAAGGATATACTGAGTGCTTTTTTTATCCCGAAGACAGAGGGTATAGAGTAAAGCCTATTCTTTCTATCAAACTCAAGGTCTTGAAGAGAATATATAATATCAAATCCCGCCACCCAGAATATAACCGCAAACATGAGAAGTATTATAGCAAGTTCTGAAGTACCTAAGAATTTAAAGCTACCTGTGACCGCAAGCCATCCACCTGCAGGAGCATAGGCAAGATTCAGCCCAAGCACGTAATGGGTTAATGGAACAAAACGTTTGAGATATGGATATATAAAAGAGGTCAGAGGTACTATAGGGGAAAGCTTTAGACAAAGAGGATTTAACATGTATGCTGAATAAAACAGCAAAGAATATGAGATGATAATGATTCCCCATACCTCTTTAATGCTTATCTTACCAGAGGGTAGCTCTCGCATACATGTTCTTGGGTTTCTAACGTCGATATCCTTATCGATGAGATTATTCAGCGCCATTGCTCCACTTCTTGCTCCAAGAAAGGCAAGTCCAACCCAAAGCAATACCTCAGGTTCAGGAAGACCGCCCTTAGCAAGGAACGCTCCAAGATAGGCAAAAGGCAGGGCAAATAGAGTATGCTTTATTACAACAAAGCTCATATACAGTTTCAGTCTGGTTAGCATTATCAAAGTAATGCATATGATTAATCTTTATTTTATCGGATCAGCAGGAAGCGGAAAATCTACTTTAACAGGTGCGTTTGCAGGGTGGATGCAGCACCAGGGTTATGACGCTATAACCGTGAACCTTGACCCTGGTATAGAGAACGCTCCTTATGTGCCTGATGTTGATATCCGTGAGTGGGTAAAGCTCAAGGATATAATGAAGGAATACAATGTAGGACCAAATGGAGCCCAGATTATAGCTGCTGACATGCTTATTCTAAACATCGAGGAGATGAAAGAGGTTATAGATAGCTTTGAAACCGAATATGTCATATTTGACACCCCTGGTCAGATGGAACTGTTTGTTCTGAGGCAAAGCGGGAAGTTTATTATAGATGCTTTCGATGTTAAACGCTCAATAATAGGCTTTCTCTACGACCCTGTTATCTCAAAAACCCCATCAGGCTTTATTACCCTGATGCTTCAGGCAGCCTCAGTGCAGGTGAGATTCAATGTGCCCTTCATCAGCATTCTCACCAAAACCGACCTTCTGAAACAAGAGGAATGTAAAAAAATACTGAGGTGGAGCAGGGATATCATGGAGCTTGAGGATGCTGTGCATGATGAGTATCCCACCCTACGCACCCAACTTAGTATAGAGTTTCTATCAGCACTGAAATCCTTTGGTGTTGGTCATAAAATGGTGGCTGTTTCCTCAACCTATGGTTATGGGATGGAGGATATATATAATGAGGCTCAGCAGGTATACTATGGTGGTGAAGATTTGAGTAGTTGATACTATAATCCCAGACTTTTCCATAACTCATCTATCCGTGATTTCACCCTCTCATCCATCTTCAGAACCTCTGGCCATTCTCGATTAAAACCCTCCTCTCTCCATTTTCTTGTCGCATCTATCCCCATCTTTGATCCAAGGTTTGGAAGCTTTGATGCATGGTCAAGGGTATCTGTTGGAGTATCGTTTATAATAATCACATCCCTTGCTGGGTCAATGCGTGTGGTGACCGCCCAGAGCACCTCATTCATATCCTGCACATTCACATCATCATCCAGAACGATTATGATTTTTGTGAGCATCATCTGTCCCATACCCCATAGGGCGAACATCACCTTCTTCGCATGCCCAGGATACCGTTTTTTAATGGATACTATACATAAGTTATGGAAAACTCCTTCTACAGGAAGATTGATATCCACAATCTCAGGAAGCTGTGCCTTTATGAGAGGTAAAAAGATTCGTTCTGTTGCCTTGCCAAGATAGGCATCCTCCATAGGAGGAACTCCTACAACCGTTGCATGATATATAGGGTCTTTTCTGTGAGTGATGCATGTGATATGAAACACAGGGAACTTTTCCTGTAAAGAGTAATATCCTGTATGGTCTCCAAAAGGTCCTTCCATGCGTAACTCTTTTGCATCCACATAACCTTCAAGTATAATCTCAGCATGTGCAGGAACATATATATCTATGGTTTCACACTTTACAAGCTCCACATTCTTTTTTCTAAGAAAACCAGCAAACACCATCTCATCTATATTCTCAGGTAACGGTGCGGTAGCTGAATATACTATTGCCGGGTCAGCCCCTATAGCAACTGCAACCTCTATCCTGCTCTTGCTTTCTACATAATCTTTATAACCATGCTTGTGAATGTGCCAGTGCATGCCAGTGGTTCTTTCATCATATACCTGCATTCTGTACATGCCTACGTTTTGTTTCTTAGTTTTCGGGTTTTTGGTGAACACCAATGGAAGGGTGATGAACCTGCCTCCATCCTCTGGCCAGCATTTCAGTATGGGAAATTCATTTAAGGAAGCATCATCCCTGTGAATGACCTCCTTGCATGCCCCTGATTTAACGTATTTGGGTGCAAATGAGGTAAACTGGGCAAGTTCTGGAAGTCTCTTGATACCATCCCAGAGACCTGAAGGAGCCTCAAACTCCAGAAGTTTCCTGATTCTTTCTCCAATCTCATCAAGGGTATTCACTCCCAGTGCAAGGCACATACGCTCCATTGTTCCGAACACATTGGCGAGCACGGGTATATTATAACCCTTAACATTCTCAAATAAGAGCGCAGGTCCCTTATTCTTCACCACTCTATCTAAAATCTCTGTGATTTCAAGCTCAGCACTTACTTGAGTGGTGATTCGTTTCAGCAGACCTTTTTCTTGAAGAACTTTAATAAATTCTCTTAAATCTTTATATGCCATCTACCTTGTCTTTTATCATTGAACGTGCCTTTTCAAGACATTGCTTGTGGATATATCCAATCTGCTTTTTCCTCCAGTTTTTGGATTCATTGCTTCTTGCCTCTACAGGTTCATAGATTATAAGTATGTTTTCTGCATCCTCTGGAAACATCAGTTTCACAAAGCCATCGCATATTAAACATTTCTTCCATCTGAGGTATTTTCGTTCTCTCATCTTTATCAATCTTTGCTGGAATCAATAATATACAACATCCTCCACACATCCATCTGCAAGCTCTAATATTTTCATAAGCGTTTCATCCATGTTAAGCATACATACTTGCTTACCATTCATGAGTTTCTTAAACACAGCCTTACCAATATGGTCATCAAACCCTGATTTCATACGTATAATGACAGAACCTGAGGGAACAGCAGTGTTCTGAAGCACACCATCAAGGTCTCCATCAATGATGCCTATCACAGGTATTCCTAAACGTGTTAGTATATCTGCAGCTATGTTTGTGGTATCATCTCCTACTGTTATAGCTAAAGCAGCGTTTTTTATGAGTTCAAAGGTAGCCTCTGCACAGTGGTCAATTATAACAGTGCTCATGTATGTATTTCGCCTAACAGGCTTTATACGTGGTTTATACTTACTTCGCCTGATGTTTCCTGTTTTCACCCTTGCAGTGTACAGGTTAATTTTTTTATCTCTAAGTTTCTCAAGACCATGAGGCTTTACCTTTATGCCTCTGAGTTCAACCACCTTACCATTCTTACATACGATTTCAGGCTCTTCATGGGTTACTTCCCCTATAACCACACCCTCAAGACGGATATTTTCGCCTGGTAGTGCCCCATATATCCTGCGTACAATGACATTACCTTCTTGCTTTATGTGTGAGGTAATTCTTCTTCCCTTCTCAACAGGCAGGTCATAGTATTCCAACAAGGTAGCTCTCGCAAACTCAGCACATGGTTTTGCTCTCTCACAGTAATAAAAGATTCTTCCATCCAAAGAAGGGCGTTCGATATGTATTAAAGGAGGTGATGAGGCAGGAAGCTTGGATGCCACAATACCTCCAAAATATTTACCTGTTTCAAGGGTTTTGCCATGGTTGAGCAGTATCGCAACCTCGATGCTGTTTTTGAGCGAAATTATGGTCTGGCTTGGTGTAAGTCCTTGTGAGATGTCTATGATATCCTGAAGCCCTGCATCCAATACCGCTGTCCTCCCCATGGTACCACCTAACTTTGCTATGACCTCATGCTGTTTCATGAATATATCAATCACCTGCTTCGCTTCACCAGAGTCTATGATTTCTGGACCGTGGAGGATGATTCCTACGCGCATAAATGTTATAAATACAAAGAGGAATTCATACTATATGAAACTCAGGGATGTATTTATCATTATAATAGCTTTGATTATTGCTTTTGTTATATCTAAGATTATATGGCATTTAGCGATTCTCTTTTTGAAGGGAGTAGTTTTCCTGATTGTGGCGTACATCATCTACACCATATTTAAAAAATTTATTTAATACTTTTTATTATCCTCAAAAAGGTCTCTGTATCCACATACCCTGGGATCCTCTTTATCTCCGTACCATTCTGGTCAAGAAATACCATTGTAGGTGTGCCGAATACCTTGAAGTCTCTGGTCTCCTTTTTTTGTCTGTCAACATCGATTGAAACTAATATAAAATTTTTATTCAATACATTGATAACACTCTGATTTGTGAAGCTTTCCTCTTCGAATTTTCTGCACCAGCCACAGAATTCTGATCTAAAATACACGAAGATGGGCTTTCCCTGCATCTTTGCAGCTGTTAAGGCAGGATCAAGTTCAGTACGAAAAGTTAGTTTTTTCAGAGGCTTAACCTCGGTTTTATCTGACTGAACATACAGACAGCCTGAGAGCAACATTGTTATGCTGAGTAATATGAATGCTCTTCTTATCAAGTTATGAATTGTAAGAGTTTCACATGATATAATGATTACGGTGATTACGCTTTTAAGGTTGTTTCTAGCTTTCTTCACCTGATTTCTGATAAATTTGTTTGTCTCTTTCAATCTCTTTTGAGAAATACTATCCCTTTTTCTTCAACCCCTCTATTAGCACATCATACCTCTGGCATACCCTGTTAAGAACATCAATCTCAGCATTTTTATGGGTAGGGATAAGAATCTCTGCCTTTCCAATCTCTTCACCCTTACTTGAGACCCCATAGTCAGGTGCGATACTCACCCCGTCTGGGGAAATAGCCAACCTGAGTTCATTCGCCATTTTTGCTATCATCTCTGTCATTGGAAATACCCTTGTGGTTATGGAATAGGTTTTTTCAATATACTCATCCCTCAGTTCTGAAATATGCTCTATGCTCTCTTTGACCTTTCTTAAGCTTCCGTATTCAGCCAGAAGCTTGATAGAATTAATAATATCCTCAAAGGTGACCGCAGAAACCTCGATGACCCTTCCATCAAAGTACTGCCTAACACGCTCTTCATATCCTTTGCTAATCACGAGTACTCCAAGATTCTGAATCCTCTTACGTTCCTCTTCATCAGGGTTATAGGGATTCACCACCTCATAATCCTGAATCCCGCAAAGCTTCATCAATGATTCATACATTGGTGTGACCCCAATGCCCTGTTTCCCAAGCCACTTATCAAGCCCCATTTTTTGCTCTCTGGCAAGCTCTATAATCTTGCGTCTTATAGCTTCTGGGTCAGCAGAATCAAGATTGAAATACTCAGCAAATCTTGGAGTTGTCTGAAGAACTCGAGTTCTTCCCCGTGGTCTGGCTGAGATAAGACCTCTCTCCTCAAGCTCCCTCACGTGATCATAGGCAACGCTTCCTCTAATATCAACAAGTTCTGATTGTGTTATAGGCTGGTGATAGGCTATCATGGAAAGAGTTCTTAAGACTGGTGAACGGAGTTCTTTTGGTGCGATTAACCTTACCTTATCAGCATACTCTGGCTTGACCTGCATCACATACTTTCCTTCAATCTCCTTGATCTCAAGGGCAGAGGAACGCTGTGAATACTCCATCATCAACTCCTGAATCAATGGCTTTACCTTATTTCCTTTAACCAAGCTCCTGAGCTGTCCCTCATCTAAAGGGTTGCCAGCAACGAACAACGCAGCCTCTATAATTCCTTTGTCTGTAATCATGCTCTCATTGTTATGAAAATCTCACCAAAAAGTTCTTCCTGCTCAAGCCATATCTCCTTCCTTGTTGCAAGAAACAGGATTGCCAGATAAGCCATCACCTTACCTGATTTATCAAGAGGGTTACAAAGCTCTGAGAATCTAACATACCTTTGCTTCTTGAAGAGCTCATTTAATACATTTTTCATCTTCATAACCCTGTTTTCAATATCTTCCTCATGAGCAACCGAGAGCACCTCTTTTATTGTGAAACGTTGCTCTTCTTTCTTACTCTTCAAACGCTCTCTTCTCCGCTTTTCTATTTTTTCTGCCTTTTTAAGTTCAACCAATAATTCCTGCAGTGTTACAGGGCGCTTGGAATAACGACGTAAAGGGAGAGAAGGTACTGGATAATCCCTGACTTCAAACGTTTCAGAATCATCAAAATCGTCCTCAATCTCTATACTCTTTTCTTCTTCCACAAGAAGATTGGATTTCATACGCAATAATATGGAAGCATACAGTAGAGTTCTTCCAGAAACACGAAGATTTAGTTGTTCCATTTCCTCTACCTGGCGAAGAAACTTGTCAGTGACCTCAACAATGTCAATGTTCCAGGGGTCAATCTCACCTTTTTTGGCAAGATTCACCAGAATTTCAATAGGTTCATGTATTCCACCAGCCTCAGTCTCTCCTCGGGTCATCTATTAATAATAATCATATAAATAACATAAGGATTTTGTTAGATAGGCTGAGATTTCCCATCTTTAGAAAGAAGAACCACCCTGCTTGTGTTTGATTCATCTACAATCTCGTAACTCAAGGTATTAGCCACACGTTCTGAAAAAGTTAGTATTTCCTCATGTGAGGGCATATTATCTATTGAAAGACGTTTTCTCGAAAAGCCAAGATGCATGTAGGCTTTTACCTCAACATACTCTGGGTCAGCTATTTCTATAATACGCGCAAAACCTTCAGGAGAATTCATATTGATTCCTTTTGTTAAGGTTATCCGTATAGCGGTTCTGGTTTTGGTTCTTAAATCTCTCATGATTTCAAGGGAATGGAGGATGTTATCCCATGTATCTTCAAGAGGGGAGCATGCCTTTTTATAAGTCTCTTTATCATGAGCATTTAGGCTTATGTAAAGCTGTGTTGGTCTTATTTTTTCTAACATCTCAGGGTTGGTTGCATTGGTAACCACAAAGGTGGTCATCCCTTTCCTGTGAAACTCATGAATAAGTTCTGGTAGATAGGGGTAGATGGTGGGTTCACCTGAGAGTGAGATTGCAACGTGTTTTGGGGTAAATGCTTCCTTCCATTTTATTTTATTGGTGTTGTTAGAGCCACCATAGCCTGAGATCAAACGACGCTGTTCAGTAATACAGTGTTCAACAATATTCTCAGGAGAATCCCATGATTCAGGTATAGCTACAGGTATCTCAACCGCTCGCCAGCAGTGAAGACATCTATGATTGCATACCAGCGTTGGTGTCATCTGGATACAGCGATGAGAGGCTATGCCATAGAACCTGGATTTGTAGCATTCACCTTCATTACGAAGGCTTTTGTTGAGCCAGAGACATGTTTTTACAGCACTATGCTTTCCTATAAGATGATACCCATGTTTTTTCAGCAGTGAGATATAGCTCATATAAAAAATAAAAAAAATGGTTAGTTATGTTCTCTCAACATTCGTTGATTCACACGATGGACATCTCACCTTCTTTCCCACACCTTTAAAGACGGTCTTACAGTCCAGACACCTGTACTGTGTACCACTTATCTGGTCTGGGTCGATGTCCACGCTTACTGAGGTATCTACAAAGCACATATTTTCACCTTAATATCCAATGATTTTTTCTACCCTTAAAGTTTTTGTATGCTCATAATAATCTCAACAACTCTGGAACTTTGAGCGCTCTTTTTTTGAATTTTTTCCAAAGCTCAAGATAGCTGAGATTCCCTCCTGAAAGCTCAATAAATCTTTTTATGAACTCAGGATGATGCCTTAAAAGTTTGAACATTAGGCTTGGAAAAGCATAGAAAAACGTTGCTATCCTTTTTGCATAGCTAAACTCTGAATATATCTCATCAGAGATACGTTTCTCATATTCTTTAGGATTATATCCTCCTGCCATCACCTCTGCGGCTATCCTAGCGCTCAGTATCGCATAGTAGATTCCTTCGCCCAATAAAGGGTCAACAAGAGACGCAGCATCCCCTATGAGAAGGCATCTTCTACTTGAGATTCTTGATTTACCATCAAAAACAGGTAGAATAGCTCTTCTGAGAAAATAACTATCTGAATGAGGTATGTATGTTCTAAGAAACTCAGAATAATAATGTAAAAGTTCAACTCTGCCAATCCCTCCAACCCCAACTGATAAATGCTCAGCCTTTGGAAAAACCCAACCATAACCATGAGGAATAAGGCCAAAATCAAAACGAAGCTCACTAAAAGTTCTATCTGAGTTCTTCACCTTAACCTCGCCCTCTACGAGATAGGCAAACCTTCTCTTAAGCTTGAGTCCAAGGTTTCTGGCAACCACACTACCCACTCCATCTGCCCCAATAACCATATTAGCATAATAGCGTTCTTTGTCTGTGGTAACAACCACCTTATTGCTCTGCTCCTTTAGCTTAACTACCCTGCCTTTGATGATCTTCGCACCAGCATGCATGGCATTATTAGCAAGATACCAATCAAACCTGTCCCGCATCACCATGTATGCTATTGGTAACTTGGAAAGGTAATGGATTTCCTCTTCCCCCTTGAAGCTTAAGCAGATTCCATGAATGGTTCTTTCCACAACATTCTTGAAGCTGTTATCTAAGATATTTTCAATCTTTGCAGATAACGCTCCCCCACATGGCTTGTATCTTGGCATGGTAGCTTTTTCGATAGCTAACACACTGAAACCACGTCTGCTCAGCTCAAAGGCTGCTGTGGCGCCTGCAGGACCTAAACCCACAACAATGACATCGTAACACTTCATCTCACACCTCCTGTGCGGCGGAGACCCCTTCCGAAAGGGAGGGGAGGAG
>CAZCRM010000034.1:0-12324 GCA_964501085.1 uncultured Methanosarcinales archaeon
ATGTTCATTGTGAGAGGTGTTATAGCCATGGTAAGAATAGAGGTAGCAAGAAAGAACTGGTATATGTTTTCTCCAATAATGTTGTACTCAACCCCAAGTCCAGAGAGTATAAAGGAGAATTCTCCTACTTGTGCAAGAGTAATTCCAGCAAGAATGGATATACGTAAAGGGTATCCTAAGACAAGAGATGTTAAGCTTACTATAATGGATTTCATGATTAGCATGCCTAAAGCAATGAGCACAATCATCCCTAAATTCTGGAAAACAAAATATATGTTTAAAAGCATACCAATAGAAACAAAAAAGAAGCTCATAAAAATATCCCTAAAAGGGATTATATAAACCAGGGTTTGATGACTGTATTCTGATTCTGATATAATCAATCCTGCCAAGAAAGCACCCAATGCAAGAGAAAGCCCTATACTCGAGGTAAGCCATGCAACCGCAAGACACATGAACACTATGCTGAGTATAAACAGCTCCCTACTCCGTGTTTTAGCGATTTGATACATAAGATAAGGAACAATATATTCAGCACTTACAATAACCATCAGAATAACCCCAATTCCTTTGATGATTAGAGGTAAGAAGGATTCGTTATAAACATCTCCTGCAAGAAGAGGGGTAACAAGAATCATTGGAACTACCATGATATCCTGAAATATTAGAATTGCAAGAGCTATTCTTCCATGAGGGGATTCAATCTGATTCTTTTCCTGAAGAAGTTTAAGCACGATAGCAGTACTACTTAAAGAAAAAAGCAATCCCATAAAAATCGCTTCATTGACAGACATCCCAATCTTTAGGGCTATGAAATAAACAGTAATAAGAGTAAGTATTATCTGAAGAAAGCCCCCAACTATAACCGCTTTTCTGATTCGCCATAGCTCTTTGAGAGAAAACTCAATACCTATGGCAAAAAGCAATGCTATTACCCCAATCTCAGCAAGTATTTCTACATCATTAACCCTGCTAATCAACCCAAGTCCATGAGGTCCTGCAACCATTCCTGTGAGTAATAGCCCTATTATAGAGGGTATGTGGAGTTGATGGAATATATATAAAATAACAATAGCAAGTCCGAAGATTATTATTATATTGCTAAGTATATCCATAACAGATTATAACAGATATTCAATCAAGATAAAAGCTTCACAATGCTTTCATTGTCGCAAGATGCGACTATTCTCTCAATTACCTCATTAGTCTTTTCAAACTTAAGATGACCAACACTATATAAAATTATGTGATGGTCTGCTGTTATGCGATCTGGTCGAACATTGCTTTTCTGCTTGAGCGATCCTGTCCCAAAGTCGTTGTCTTCAATTGAAACTGCGTATTTATCTCTAATTCGCTGACTGGTTATCTGGCAGAGAATAAGATCGTCTCCTTCTAATTCAGCCACGACTAAGGCAGGTCGTATCTTGGCATAGGTTAAATCTGAAGGTATAACAACCACATCCCCCTTTACAAATCTTGCCAAGCCCATACTCAGTTATGGGAAATCTTATATAACATGTCTGAATAACCCAATTTCCACTATCAGCTTTGGCTTTGTTATCATGTTGCAGTTATGCTTAAGGAGAGTGATTTCTATGTCCCAGAAGACCAAAGGTAAGAAAAAACGCTTGGCAAAAGCATACAATCAGAACCAGCGTGTGCCAGTATGGGTTATTGTGAAAACAAATAGAAAGGTGATGACCCATCCCAAAAGAAGGCACTGGAGAAGAAACTCATTAAAGGTTTGAGGTGGTTGCATGGATGATATCGAAAAAATATACACAATTCCACTATCAGATGCAAAGAAAGCACCTCGCTGGAAGAGAGCAAACAGCGCAGTTAAGAAAACCAGAGAGTTTCTTGCAAAACATCTCAAGGTTGATGTAGATAAAATAAGAATGGATCAGAGCGTGAATGAAAAAATCTGGGAGAGAGGTTCTCAGAAGCCACCATCCAAGCTACGTGTAAAAGTAATCAAATTCGAAACAGGTGATGTGGAAGTTGAACTTGCCAGAGAATAGAGAGGATAACGATTGAAACGCAGGTTGAATATCTATGGAAGCCCTATCATAGGTGTGTTTGCAATGTGTACTGATGAGTTTGTTTTTGTGCCCCATGATATTGATGATGAGACTGAAAAAGAGCTTGAAGATGCTCTTGGGGTAAACGCTATTCGTTCCTCTGCAGGTGGAAGTTTTATTCTTGGTTCTTTGCTTTGCGGGAACACTCATGGTGTTGTATGTGTGGATTTCATTCACGAAAAAGAGATCAGGGCGATAAGAAAGCATATCAAAGCTGCAAGATTATCTGGAAAACTGAACGCTGCAGGAAATATCATCCTTGCCAATGATACCGCAGCCCTTGTGCATCCAGACCTCTCTGACAGAGCAATCAAGGTAATTGAGAAGACGCTTGGTGTTGAGGTCAAACGTGGCACAATTGCAGGACTGAAAACCGTGGGTATGGCGGGAATTGCCACGAATAAAGGTGTGCTTATACATCCAAAAGCCACACCTGATGAGATAGAGGTTATAGAGAATCTGTTCAACCTGCCTGTGGATATAGGAACTGTCAATTTCGGCTCGCCTCTTATTGGCTCAGGTCTTCTTGCCAACAGCAAGGGTTATGTGGCTGGAGAGGATACCACAGGACATGAAATCAGTAGAATAGAGGATGTATTAGGTTTCCTCTGACTCTTGTAATGGCGGGAGGATTCTAAACGTATCCACGTCTATAAGACCCTTATCCGTTATTTTTAGAGAAGGAATTACAGGTAATGAAAGAAAAGACAATTGAATAAAGGGTGAGTCAAGCATGCATCCCATATTTCTGATTGTGTCATGTAATTTCTTTAATTTTTTATTCACGTACTCCAGATTATTAATACTAAGTATGCCTGCAAAAGGAAGATGAAGGCTCTCGATTACCTTTTCCTTTGCAATCACTATACCTCCCTGAAGCTTCTTAAGTTCATTGGCACACAGAGCCATATCCTCAACATTCGTACCCACAATAATGACATTATGCGCATCATGTGCGATACTCTGACCAAAAGCTCCTTCCTTGAGATTAAAACCTCTGACAAACCCAAGCCCTATATTCCTTGATTTTCCATGGCGCTCTATCACAGCTATGTAAAGAACATCCTTGCTTATATCAGGCTTAACTACATTATTTTCTGTTTTTAGCTCTTCCAAGCTTTTTTTTGTAATAAGCTGGTTATGTATTATCTCTATAACATATGCAGATACTCTATCCTTACTGGTTTTAATCTTAAGTTCCTCTGGCATGATTTTTTTGTATTTCAATGTCCTGAGAGCGTAGTTGGGAAATCTTGTTTCCTCTATTATGGGGTTTATTTTGCCTTGTACCATCACCCACTTTATTCTGAAATCTCTGAGGTCATCAAGTATGATGAGATTGGCTCTTCTCCCTATGCTTATAGAACCCACAAGATGATCAATCCTGTAATGCTTTGCTGTGTTTATGGTTGACATTGAGATAGCTTGAATGGGAGCAACTCCAAGTCTGATAGCACGCCTTACTATAACATCCATGTGTCCTTTCATTAAATCCTCAGGATGCATGTCATCAGTAGCAAAGAAAAAGTTCTCCAGGGATATGCCTTCTTTCAGCAGTTTTGGAATAAAATCCTGAAGACTCTTTGCTGCAGACCCCTCTCTAAGCATGATTTTCATGCCAAGCCGAGCCTTTTCTATGACCTCTTCATAAGTTATGGATTCATGATCGCTTGAGATACCCGCACCCATATAGCCAAACAGCTTCTTTCCTTTAAGACCCGGAGCATGCCCATCCACCACAAGTTTCTTATCAAGAGCAGAGGAAATCTTGCCCAATATATCACGCCTAACATCAAGCACATCTGAGTAGCTCATCACTTCCCCAAGCCCAACAACAGACCTCTTCTCAAGAAACTGTTTTATCTCCTTGATACCAAGCACTGCTCCAGAAGTCTCAAAAGTACTCGAAGGTACACATGAGGGGATGGTGAAGAAGATATCCATTGGAAGTTTTTCAGCTTCATGCATCACCAGCTTAATACCCCTCGCACCTAAAACATTGGCAATCTCATGAGCATCTATAACGATGCTGGTAGTTCCATGAAGAACACAACATTTTACGAAATTGGTCAGGGTGAGCATGCTTGATTCAAAATGTACATGGGCGTCGATCAAGCCAGGGCAGACATAGGAGTTTTTCAGGTCAATAATTTCTGTATTTGATCCTATAAGCTCTTTCACATCACCCATACCTGAAATAAAGCCTGAGTATATGGCGATATCGCCTTTGTTGATCTCTTTTGTGTTGACATTCACAATCCTGCAGTTCTTTAATACCACGTCTGCTTTGAGTTCACCCAGCCCAGCAAGAACCTTCTCCCTCAACATAGTAGTGTGTTAGCATAGACTACTAAAATCTTTGTGGTTACCAAAACTATTTTTATTTCTGATAACCAAGAAGAGGTGATGCTCACCAAACGAATCATCCCATGCCTTGATGTAACCCTTGATAGAGAAGGAGGGTGTGTGGTTAAGGGAATTGAGTTTGTGAATTTAAAAGAGGCAGGAGACCCTGTTGAGCTTGCCAAACGATACAATGAAGAAGGTGCTGACGAGCTTGTTTTTTTGGATATCACTGCATCCCATGAAGGCAGGAAAACAATGATAGATGTGATTGAAAGAACCGCGGATGAGGTGTTCATACCTCTTACGGTCGGAGGAGGTATAGGTAATATAAAGGATATAAAGGATATTCTTAGAGCGGGAGCTGATAAGGTGTCTATCAACACCTCTGCAGTAAAAAATCCTGAGTTTGTGAGAGAGGCTGCTGAAATCTTTGGCTCCCAGTGTATTGTCACAGCCATCGATTGCAGGCGTAATTTTGATATTAAAGATAATAAAACCATAATAGAGCTGGAGGATGGAAGAAAGGCGTGGTATGAGGTTGTAATCTACGGGGGGAGAAAACCTACAGGGATTGATGCAGTGCAATGGGCGCAAAAAGTTGAAGCATTAGGTTCAGGAGAGATTCTTTTAACAAGCATGGACAGGGATGGTACTAAGCAGGGTTATGATTTACCTATTACCAGAACCCTCTCAGAGAGGCTTGATATCCCCATAATAGCTTCTGGAGGTGCTGGAAACCTCGAGCATATCTACCATGCCTTTACCAAAGGTAAGGCTGATGCTGCGTTAGCAGCCAGCATATTCCATTTCAGGGAATACACAATCGAGGAGACAAAGAAGTATCTAAAGGAAAAAGGAGTTGAAGTAAGATTATAAATATGTATCTTAAATATGTAATCATGAAACAGATTCAGATAACTTTAAAACCCAAAGAATCAAAACGAATCATCGCCATGGGAGTGAAAAGACTTCCTGTAATTCAGCAGGCTCTGAAGAATGGAATAATCCTGATAAATCTTGGCACAACCAATGCATATGTTGCAGAGGAACTTACAGGTAAAAGAATGGATTATTCAAGGTATGTAGCAGGCTATATTGATGGCACTACCACTGTACTACCAGAGGATAAGCGACACCCTATAATTGCTCTACGTAATGGAAAACTTGTGGATGCTGAAGGTATTATAGATGATATGACTTCTAAAGATGTGGTCATAAAAGGGGCTAATGCTCTTGACCCACAAGGCATTGCAGGGGTGATGATGGCAAACCCTAAAGGTGGGAGTACAGGAAACTTTATTGGAAGGGTTATGGCAAGAGGTGTAAACCTTGTTATTCCTGTAGGGCTGGAGAAATGCATACCTTATTCTGTATTTGAGATAGCAAGAAGGGTCGGTATTCATCGTATCAGCAAGGCAACAGGTCTTGCTGTGGGTATGATGCCCTTGTGTGGTAAGGTTATCACAGAGGTGGAAGCACTCAAACTCTTAGGTGCAGAGGATGTTTTCCCCATAGGAGCGGGTGGAATCAATGGAGGAGAGGGTTCTATAACCCTATGTGTTACAGGAACGAAAGTGGATGAAATTTTTGAACTTGTACAGAGGGTGAAGGAGAGAGTTTAGCATAGCTATGAAACAGGAAATGTCAAGCGTGGATGTTGCAGCCGTAGTCAGGGAACTCCAGCTTAGACTTCAAAATGCAAAGATTGGAAAGATATACCAGCATTCTTTGAATGAAATAAGGATAGGGCTTTACATCTTCAAAGAGGGAAGAGCAAATCTTGTTATCGAGGCAGGAAAACGCCTGCATCTCACAAAATATCCAAAAGAAGCTCCAAGAATCCCCCAAGCTTTTCCCATGCTGCTTCGAAAGCACTTAAGCGGGGGAAGGATAACCTCAATATCGCAGTATGATTTCGATCGTATCATAGAGCTTCATGTGCAGAGAGGTGAGAATAAATTAATTCTCATAGCAGAGTTGTTTTCAAAAGGGAATATTATGCTTCTGAACTCTGAAAAACGAATTATTCTTCCATTAAAATCCATAAGCTTTAAAGACAGAAAAATAAGGGGTGGTGAAGTCTACGAGCCTCCCCCTCCTCAGATAAATCCTCTGGCTGTAACCCATGAGGAGCTTAAAGAGATGTTCTTAAGCTCTGATACTGATGTTGTAAAAACCTTAGCCATGCGTATGAATATTGGGGGCCAGTATGCAGAGGAAATCTGTCTGCATGCTGGTATTGATAAGACCATGCCAGCGTCTCAATTAAGTGATGTTACATCTGTGATGAATTCCTTGCGTGAGGTCTTCAAGCCCTTAAACAATGAGCTAAAGCCTCATATAGTCCTGAAAGATGGTAAAGGTGTTGATGTTATTCCTTTTGAGCTTGAACAGTATAAGAACTATGAGAAAAAGTTTTTTGAAAGTTTCAATGACGCACTGGATGAATATTTCAGCAAGATGGCAGAAGAAAAGCATGAAGAGAAACAGAGACAGCAGGGAATATATGAATATAGATTGCAGAAGCAGATACAAACCCTCAACAGATTCAAGGATGAAAAAGAGAGGGTTCTCAGGAAAGGCGAGCTTATATATGCCCATTACACCACCTGTGAGAATATACTGAATGCGATAAAAGACATGAGGGATAAAGGACATTCATGGGATGAGATTATAGACATAATGAAAGATGAGGTAAAGCATATCTATCCTGAGAAAGGAATCGTGGTTATTAACCTCGAAAACGAGGATATAGAACTTGATATTAGATACTCAGTACCTCAGAACGCCCAGCTTTACTATGAGAGGGCAAAAAAACTCTCCTCAAAGATTAAAGGTGCAGTTAAAGCGATTGAGGAAACAAAAGAACTGTCAAGAAAAAAAGAACAGCCAGTAAGGGTTATAAAGCTTAACAGAGCAAAACCACGGTGGTACGAGCAGTTTAGATGGTTTATATCCTCAGATGGCTTTCTTGTTATAGGGGGTAGAGATGCTCAGAGCAATGAGTATGTGGTGAAGAAGTATCTTGAGAAGAGGGATATCTTCTTCCACACCCATGTACCTGGTTCACCTGCGGTTATCATAAAAACTGAAGGTAAAGAGGTTCCAGAAACCACACTCATGGAAACTGCTCAGTTCACGGTTTCCTATTCAAGTATATGGAAATCAGGACAGGTGAGTGGGGACTGTTACTGGGTGTTTCCTGAGCAGGTTTCAAAAACTCCGGAATCAGGTGAATACCTGCCAACAGGAGCTTTTGTGATTCGTGGAAAACGCAATTATCTTAAGGATGTTATGCTGGGTATAGCTATTGGTATTGAATTTAATGAGGGAATCAGACTGATAGGTGGACCTCCAGATGCTATTAAGAAACGATGCGAGTATGTTATCGAGATTGAGCCAGGGGAGTTTAACCAGAATGATTTAGCTAAGAAAATCTACAGAATGCTTTACGAAAGGTTCGAAGATAAAAAGCTCATCAAAACCATTGCCTCTCCTGATATCATAGCCAAGTTTCTCCCTCCTGGAGGGTCAAGGGTCAAGGAAAGGGAATGAATGCCACCTACCTACTAACATCCCTTGTCGGGGTGATGATTCTTGGTATCTTTGCTCATATTATGAGCAGTGTTTTAAGAATTCCCAGCGTTGTCCTATTGTTAATAGCAGGAATCATTCTTGGACCTGAGGTTACAGGCTTGATTCAGCCTGAAAGCTTAGGTAATAGTATAGAGTTACTTGTTTCTTTTTCAGTTGCCATAATCGTTTTTGATGGAGGTCTGGATATTGATTTAAGAGAGCTAAAAAAAATACGGCATGGTGTAATGAGTCTGGTAAGCATAGGGATTATAATCACAGTTACTGCATCAGCAATAGTGGTTCATCTTCTTCTTAACCTACCCATAGGTCTGGCTTTGTTGTTTGGAGCGCTTATTTCAGCCACAGGACCAACGGTAATCACACCTCTATTAAAACAGACACGAGTTAATACCAAAGTAAGTAACACTCTTCAGGTGGAGTCTGTGGTAAGTGAAGGAGTAAGCGTGATCCTCGCAGCACTGGTGTTTGAAGCTATTACAACCTCTATTACAGGAATTAAAGTTCTTGATTTTCTTCTGATGAGATTATTAACTGCAATCTTCTTTGGCGTGCTGAGTGGGATTGTTCTTATGCTGGTTTTGAGGAATATTCCCATGCTTACTGAGAGTCATGCCAGACTCTTCACCATATCCATTCTCATGGCTGCCTTTGTGAGCACAGAGGTTATAGGAAATCAGTCCGGGATTATGACAATGGCATTACTTGGGATGTTCATGGGCTCTTCTGATATACCTCATAAAAAGACGATAAAGGAATTTAAAGAGGATATCTCCATCATTCTGCTTTCACTCATCTTTATTCTGCTTTCAACCCTCATAGATTTTGATTCCATTAAAGTCATAGGTTTTAGAGGTGTAGTGTTTGTGGGTTTATTGATGTTTATTATCAGACCTTTAACAGTGTTTGTTTCTACCCATGTCTCAGACCTCAAAACTGGTGAGAAGCTATTTATTTCGCTCATGGGTCCAAGGGGAGTGGTTCCAGCATCGATGGCGGTTTATTTTTCTATAAGACTTATGGATATGGGCTTTGTTTCAGAGTCAACCACTCTGTTAGGGTTGATGTTCATCACGATTATAATTACAGTAATATCCACAGGGATACTGGCAAGTTTTATAGCCAAAAAAACAGGAGTTATACCTATGGAGATTATGATCATCGGTGGTGGAGAGGTGGGAAGAACTCTTGCAGAACGCTTCATGAAACGTGGGGAGAACGTTGTGATCATAGATAGCAATGAAGAGAACTGTAAGAAGGCCATGGAGTTAGGGGTAAAGGTGGTTAAAGGAGATGCAGAGGATATAGCGGTTCTGAAAAAGGCAGGTATTGAGAACTCAAAATATCTTGTTGCGACCACTGACCAGGACAATACTAACTTATTGGTGTGTCAGATTGCCAAAACAAAATTCAACTTTACCGAGGATAAACTCGTTGCCAGGGTGAATAAACCAGAAAACCTGAAAGCTTTCAGGGATCTTGGCATACGTTCCATCAGCCCAGTAATCGCTACGTCTATCATGCTTGAGGGCATGGTGGGTCATCCTGCGTTATTCAGCATATGTGAGGTGAGCGGGGAAGGGGATATACATGAAATCAAGGTTTCTAACAAGCATGTTATCGGAAAAACCATAAAAAACATCTCCTTACCTAAGGATACTTTAATAGTGATGGTACGGAGGAACAACAGATTCCTCATAGCTCATGGAGATACAATATTGCAGGAAGGAGACATTGTGACCATCATCGGTAAAACAGAAGCTGTGCAGAAGGCTGCAGAGATGTTAAAATAGGCTTACCCTTTGTCTACATCGTATTCATCGAAAATCTCACCCACTAGTTCTTCTAATATGTCTTCAAGTGAGAGCAATCCTACTACAATGTTATTTCTATCCACAACTATGGCTATGCTGAGTTTCTTTTGCTGAAGTTCTTTAAATATGGATGAAATCTTTCTTTCAGCTCTTACAAACATGATTGGGCGCAGAATCTCGCCTGACTTAATTCTGCTCAATTCATCATCCTTAAATCTGAGCAAATCCTTTGCATAAATCATACCTATGATATTATCAAAATTCTTTTTGTAGACAGGTATTCTGGAATGTCCTGACCTATTTATCAGATCAAGGGCAGAACTTAATGTCTGGGATTCCTCTATGCAGACCATCTTCTCTCTTGGGGTCATTATTCCCTGAGCGGTTTCATCTGAAAATTCAAAGAGGTTGTGGATAATCTCCCGTTCATGTTTTTCAATCGTACCTTCCTTCTCCCCAACCTTGAGAAGCATGTTGATCATATCCTCTGTAACGAATGGAGTTTTTACTCTCTCCTCTCCTCCAAACAATATAATTAAAAAATTAGTGAATTTGGTTAGAATTTCAACAATAGGGCTGAAGATATAAATAATAAGCGTAATAGGTTTTGCTACCTTTAATGATACTGTTTCTGAATTTCTTGAAGCAAAGGTCTTGGGGAAAACCTCACCAAAGACAAGGATGAGCAGGGTCATGACTCCAGTGGCTATGGCAATACCTGGTTCTCCAAAAATACCTAAAGCAGCATTGGCAGCGAGTACTGAGGCAAAAACATTAACGATATTGTTACCCACCAAGATGGCTGCAAGAAACTTTTCAGGGTTCTCTAATAACTTCACAAGCCTTTTTGCATCTCTGTTACCTGAATCTGCCAGTTCTCTAATCCGTATCTTGCTGACTGAGATAAGAGCGGTTTCTGAACCTGAAAAAAAAGCAGATAAAACAATCAATACCGCTATGACCAAGAGTTCGATTAGGATCCACGAGTCCATTTAGATATTAATCTTAATAATGAAGTCAATGGTTTAAAAATTTAACTGATAAACATGAAGATTCGAAGCTAAGTAGCTAATAGTACTTAAGACACTTTCGCTTCAGCTTATTTATTAGCCTGCCATCATTAATAGGAGTTATACCTGCGTGCTATAGATTTCTATGTTAAACTCTAATCTATCAACAAGGTTATCCCAATTTTTAGACTGTCAAACTTAAAGGACTAAGAATTGGTAACTATTCTCGTCAACTGCTCCACGACTGAAGTCGGGAGCTTGTAGGCGAATCATCATGGATCATCCCTACAATAGGCTGGTTGACCTTAGCTTAATATCTTCGAGCCTGCTCTCTGAGGTTACAGGCAGCAACAATATCAGCATTATGCTGGAATCCACATCGAGTACATTTAAACAAAGATTGAGTTCTCCTGTTAGCTCTGTCTATCGTTCCACATCTCGGACATCTCTTCGAAGCAGGTTCAACAAACACAACTGGAATACCTCTATCAGCACACTTATAACTAATCATCTGCTGAAGTATATAGAAAGCCCAGCTGTGAAATTCAAATCTCTGTTTCTTTCTTATACTGCTTTCCCTGATACCATTCAGCTTCTCCATAACAACATAATCTCCTTTCTTAAGCGAGTTCACAAACTCTCTGCTAACCTGATGCAATACTGTGTTAGCATATTGACGTTCTCTTCCAGACAACTGTTTGAGCTTCCTCTTCGCAGAGGAAGTGCCTTTCTTCTGGAGAGAACGTCTAAGCTCTTTGAAGTGTTGCCGCCTGTGTTTAATATTATTTCCTTTAACCCTAAAACCATTGGAAGCTACCAGCAACTGTTTCATCCCTATATCAACGCCAACTGGATTAGTCCCTTCAGGCTCTGGAACTTTATACCTAATAGTGATATGCAGATAGAATTCTTTATGGCTAAGAACAAGTTTGGCATCTCTTACTGGATTCTTAAGCAACTCTCTCTGATATTCACCAATGGCAATTTTGGGCTTTACTCTGCCTTCAATAGTGCTAATAGATACCCTATTACAGTTTCTGAGAAGTCTGAAAAGCCTTGCATCCAGGTCCATAGAAAGCTGTCTGAATTTATGCTGTTTCTTCCTCTCAGTCTTATAACTCTTGGCGACTCTATCTCTGGCTCTTATCGCAAGATTCGCTGGAAGCTGAAACTTTGTTCTAACATCTTTATAGGTAAAATGGTACAAAGCAACAGGATTGAAAACTCTGTTATCCCATGCTATTTCCGAAATGTAATTACAGGCGTCTCTAAAGGCTATTATTGTATTATACAGCTTCTCGAATTCTTCTTTGCTCGTATTAAGTTTGCATACGACAGTTTTGGTAGATTCCACCAATGTTCATATATGCCCTCAGAGTATTTAAAGGTTTATCTCAATTCCTCTCCACGATTAAAATCGCCCTTGAGGTGGTTCTCATGAACTTCAGGACGAAACAGTTTCTCAGAAAACGATTCAGG
>CAZCRM010000035.1:0-12321 GCA_964501085.1 uncultured Methanosarcinales archaeon
ACGTAGAGCTTGAGACATCTAAGTATAGAGTCATCTCAAAAAATGAAATAATCGAATTTAAAGAACATGAAGGCAAAAGATACAAAGGTAATCTTGAGATGTTAATTGCCTCTGTGATAATGCCCTACATAAAAACAAAGTTAAATTTGAAGAGCAAATAAATGGCAGGCTTCGGGCAACTCTTCACCAATTCGTTGGCTCGGTGCTATCGCACTTACTTAACAGGAGCATATCCGATTTCGCTATCGCTCAGTCCAAATTCCTCGCTCCACTCGGAACTTCGGATATGCCCCAACCGTTGTCCGAAATTTTGATTTGGGTGATGGAAAAATATAAGTGCTATAGTGGGCTATAGTATACTATGGTGATTTGATATGGTGACATCCATTCAAATTAGTGAAGAACTGCAAAAAGAGCTCATTAGGATGAAATTCTTTGACAAAGAAACTTATGAGGAGGTAATCTGGGATTTGATAGAAAATGCTCAAGAACTGAGTGAAGAAACAAAAAGGGAGATTGCACAAGCCCGTGCGGAGATTAAAGCAGGCAGGTTCCGCACATTAGCAGAAGTCAAGAAAGAACTGGGATTATGATCTATGAGATCATTTTTTCTGATAGAGCTTTTAGACAGCTTAAAAAGATGGAAAGAAATGTTCAAGAGCGAATAATTGCTGTATTAGAACGGATTAGAATAAGACCGGAAGCGTATGTAACCAAACTCATTG
This sequence comes from uncultured Methanosarcinales archaeon, assembly GCA_964501085.1. Taxonomy (GTDB): domain Archaea; phylum Halobacteriota; class Methanosarcinia; order Methanosarcinales; family Methanoperedenaceae; genus CAZCRM01. The sequence continues at coordinate 726 of CAZCRM010000035.1, forward strand.
GCGATCCAGGTTATAAGGTTCGCGTTGGTGATTATCGTGTTATACTGGATATCGATAATAAAAATTGTCGTATTTTGGTCTTAAAAGTCGGTCATAGGAAGAATATTTATGAGAGATAAGGTGCCCAAATCAAAACTCAGAATTCTTCTGAATTCTGGTGCTAACGCACTCGAACAACAGGCGGATATGTGGCTCTTGCAGAAGCCCAAATTTGTTATTGCAAACTTCACATATCCCCATAACGTTGTTCGAAATTGCACTGTGCAAATAAAGAGGTGATTGTATGGAAATAAATGAAGTTTTGTCAGAATTGGAATACAACAGGGGGTATTTTCCCTATGAAGCAGTCCGGGAGGCAATAACACAAAAGGAAAAGATAGTACCTGAACTCCTGAAGATTTTAGAAAATGTTGAAAAGAACATACATCAAATTGAAGAGCAACCAGATTATATGGCGCATATATACGCAATGTTTCTACTTGCTCAATTCAGGGAAAAACGTGCATATCCTCTTATAGTTGATATTTTTTCTCATCCCGGAGATACCTCCGATAAAATTGGTGGAGATTTTGTGTGTGAAGATTTACCGCAGATTCTTGCATCTGTATGTCATGGCGATACAACATTGATAAAGCAGCTCATAGAAAATAGAGATGCAGATGAGTATGTAAGAGACGCAGGCTTAAGAGCGCTTTTGTTATTGGTAATCAATGGTGAAAAAACTCGTGAGGAAATCATAGATTATTATAAAAGTCTTTTTAGAGGAAAACTTGAAAGAGAGCATTCAATGGTTTGGAATGGTCTCGTATTATGTAGTTCGTATTTATGTGCTAAGGAGGTTTATGAGGATATAAAAAAGGCTTATGAAGACGATCTAGTCGATCCATTTTTTATTAATTTAGAGGATGTGGATGAATATCTATCAATGGAATGGGAAAAAAATTTAAATCGTCTTAAAAAAGACCGTCACTATCAATTCATTGACGATACCATAAGCTGTATGGAATGGTGGGCTTGCTTTCAGCCTAAAAAGAAAGTAAAGCCTAATCTATTAAAATCGTTAAAAACAAAATCAAAACGTAAAAAGATAGGGAGAAATGATCCCTGCCCTTGCGGAAGTGGAAAGAAATATAAAAAATGCTGTGGATCGGTCGTTAACCGTTAGATACCAGAAACATCTCATAGAATACCCTCTCATACTTCTTCATAAGCAGGTTGCCAGGATTCTCAACACCTTTAGCACTCCATGACATCCACTTGTTTTTCATTCTCTTTGCTATTTCACATTAACCTCTCCGTCTTATTGTTGTGCCATGCTCTTGTCTGCTCATGCAAAACAGAGAGGGCGGAAAGATTATGTGGTTATGTTTCCTCTTAGCTGTTTTGTCAGTTCTCTCATCAAATTATAGAGAAGTCTAAAACTATTTCCACGAAACCTTTTCTTATTAAAGGCAAAAGCTTTTGTTTTATACTATAATTGTTTGTCCTATATTTAGTTCACCTAAACTTTAAAAATGGTCAGCTCTATGTCATTTCCCTAGATTGATTGGGTAAGCACCTACACAAAGGTATAAATAGAGAGAAAGATTTAAGTTTAACAACGTCGTTTGAGGGGCGCACATCAGTGAGGTTTTAATAGAATTGCAATTGATTAAAGAATATAGATTATCCATGACTGATGTCTCAAAAGCAGACAGCAAAGATGGGCTCGTAGCTCAGCCAGGCAGAGCACCGGGCTTTTATTCAATCCGAGTCATGTCCTTGATGAATAGAATTCGGAATGAAAGGATACCCGATGGTCGAGGGTTCAAATCCCTCCGAGCCCGTTATATCAGGGAGGTGAAGGTGTGAAGCAGAAGGAGACGAAAAGAAGCTTCAAACCCTTAGAGCATAAATTAGTGCCACACCATGAAATACTGGATGAAAAAGAAACAAAAAAAATATTAGCTGAATATAATATAGAAAAGGAACAGTTACCTAAGATTCTTGTATCAGACCCGGCTGCTGTAGCTATCAAAGCCAAGGTCGGAGATGTTATTCGTATCATTCGTGAAAGTCCAACCGCAGGCAAAGCGGTTTTCTATCGTCTGGTTATAGCTAAGTGAGGTCATATGATAGATAGAAAAGTATTATCTGAAGCATATTTCACAAGTGATAAAATCGTACGTCATCAGATAGACTCATTCAATGACTTTCTAGACTATGGTCTTCAGAAGGTCATTGATGAACAGAGAGTAATCGAAACAGATATTGAAGATGTGTATATAAAATTGGGCAAAATCCGTGTGGGTAGTCCTGTTGTGAAGGAAGCAGATGGTGCTCACGATAAACTATACCCTACTGAAGCAAGATTGAGAAACATAACCTATGCTGCACCGCTTTATCTTGGAATGACAATCTTCACTCCAGATGGTGAAAAAGAAGAAAAAGAGGGTGAGATAGGATTACTCCCCATTATGGTAAAATCAAAGGCATGCAATCTTGTAGGTCTTACAGATGAGGAGATAATAGCACTTGGAGAGGATCCACAAGACCCAGGAGGATACTTTATAATCAATGGCACAGAACGTGTGATTACAACACTCGAAGACTTAGCACCCAACAAAATCTTAGTAGAATATGAGGAGCGTTATGGTGACAAGATAGAGGTTGCAAAGGTATTCTCACAGCGCAGAGGCTACCGTGCTCTTGTGACAGTGGAAAGAAGCAGAAAATCCATTCTTGAGGTTTCTTTTCCTTCAATCTCTGGTAGAATAAACTTTGTCACGCTTATGAGAGCCCTAGGTGTTGAAACCGATGAAGATATCGCAAATGCGGTATGTGATGCTGAAGACTATGAAATTCGTAAGTTCGTGCTTGAGAACCTTGAAGAAGCAGAGGTGAGCAACAAGGAAGAAGCCATGGAAAAGATTGGGGTAAGGGTGGCATCTGGTCAGGGTAAGGAATATCAGCTAAAACGAGCAAACTATGTGATTGACCGATACTTATTACCTCACTTAGGAAATGATGAGGTGCACAGAACACTTAAAGCACAGTTCTTAGGTAGAATGGCTCAGGCATGTTTTGAACTTGCACTTGGCAGAAGAGCACCTGATGATAAAGACCATTATGCCAATAAAAGACTCAAACTTGCAGGCGACCTTATGGAAGATTTATTCAGGGTATCCTTCAACAGACTTGCAAGGGATATCAAGTATCAGCTTGAAAGGGCAAGCATGAGAAACAGAGATTTGAGTGTTTCAACTGTGCTGAGGTCAGATGTGTTAACTGAGAGATTACTTCATCCATTAGCTACAGGCAACTGGGTGGGAGGGCGTACAGGGGTATCGCAGTTACTTGACCGTACAGATTATATCGCCACACTTTCACATCTACGAAGGGTAATCTCTCCATTGTCTAGGTCTCAGCCTCATTTCGAAGCAAGGGATCTGCATCCAACTCAATGGGGGAGAATATGTCCTTCTGAAACACCAGAAGGTCCTAATTGTGGACTGGTGAAGAACTTTGCACAATTGGTTGAGATTTCTACAAGTGCGGGAGATGAACGCCAGATCAAGAATATGCTTTATGATATGGGGGTAGAGCCAATTATCCCCCAGCTTGTGGGTGTGGAAGAGACCCCAACTACGTATGCTACTGAGCTTGAAGCTATGGAAGAAGCTCAGGAAATGAAGCTTGAAACTGAGGAAGAAGAAGAGGAAATAGAGGTGGATATCTTTGAATAAGCTAGGGTATATCTTAATGGTGAGCTAATTGGTACCCATGATAGACCAAAGGAGTTTGTAAAGGAATTCAGAAAAAAACGTAGGCAGGGTGAAATCAAGAAACAGGTTAATATAACATACTATGAGGATACCAATGAAGTATACATCAACTCTGACCAAGGAAGAGCGAGACGTCCTCTGATTATCGTGGAGAATGGTAAACCCCTTGTAACCGAAGAGCATATTCAGCGCTTGAAGAATAACGAAATCACCTTTGATGGTCTTGTGGAAGCAGGTTTAATCGAGTATCTTGATGCTGAGGAGGAAGAAAACGCACTCATAGCTATTGATGAAAAAGACCTAACACCTAAGCATACACATTTAGAAATAGACCCTGCCTTGATTCTTGGTATCTGTACAGGCATGATTCCCTTCTCAGAGCACAACTCCTCACCCAGAAACACCATGGGGGCAGGTATGATAAAGCAGTGTCTTGGTATATCCATGCCCAACATGAAGTTGAGACCTGACACAAGAGCTCATCTGTTACATTACCCACAGAAACCCTTGGTGACAACCCGAACAGCCAAAGCGATAGGGTTTGATAAACGCCCTGCAGGACAGAATTTTGTGGTCGCGGTGCTATCCTATGAGGGTTATAATATTGAGGATGCACTTATTATTAATAAAGGCTCGATAGAGCGGGGGCTTGGAAGAAGCCATTTCTTCAGAACCAATGAGGGTGAAGAAAGAAAATATCCTGGTGGACAGGAGGATAAATTCGAGATTCCTGATGCAGAGGTAAGAGGTGCAAGGGGTGCAGAGGTTTACAAACATCTTGATAGCGATGGTCTCGTGAACCCTGAGACTCCTGTTGGACCGAATGATGTGCTGATAGGAAAAACAAGCCCGCCAAGATTCCTGGAAGAGCCTACTGAGCTTGGTATCAGTCCTGTGCAGAGAAGGGAAAGTTCTGTAACCATGCGCTCAAACGAGAAAGGTATTGTTGATACCGTCGTGCTTTCAGAGTCAGAGAATGGTTCAAGGCTTGCAAAGGTGAGGACAAGGGATCAGAGAATACCTGAAGTAGGGGATAAATTCGCTTCAAGACATGGGCAGAAGGGTGTGATTGGGCTGATAGTGCCATACGAAGACATGCCCTTTTCAGAGTCTGGTGTGGTACCTGACCTCATAATCAACCCTCATGCAATCCCCTCACGAATGACCATAGGTCATGTGCTTGAGATGATAGGAGGTAAGGTAGGTGCACTTGAAGGCAGGCAGGTGGATGGAACACCATTCTCAGGAGAATCAGAGGAAGACCTTCGCTCTGCCCTGACAAAATTCGGTTATTCACATACTGGTAAAGAAGTTTTATATGATGGCGTAACAGGTAAGAGAATTCAGGCTGATATCTTTGTAGGTATTATCCTCTACCAGAAACTCTACCATATGGTATCCTCTAAGATGCATGCCAGATCTAGAGGTCCTGTGCAGGTACTCACAAGACAGCCTACTGAAGGTAGGGCAAGGGAAGGAGGTCTTAGATTCGGGGAGATGGAAAGGGATGTGCTCATAGGACATGGTGCAGCCATGGCTTTAAAGGAAAGACTGCTTGATGAGTCTGACAAGGTAATAGAGTATGTGTGCTCAAACTGTGGCATGATAGCTACGTTAGATAAACGAAGGAATGTTACCATATGCTTTAGCTGTGGTGCAGAAACTGGTATATATCCTGTTGAGATGAGCTATGCATTCAAGCTACTAATTGATGAAATCATCTCTTTAGGAGTGGCACCAAGGCTCGTGCTTGAGGATGCTGTGTAGGTGATAGTATGGTGGCTACAACCCCAAAACGTATAAAACAGATAAGATTTGGGCTGATTTCACCAAAAGAGTTCAGAAAGATGAGTGTGACAAGGGTAATCACCGCAGATACCTATGATGATGATGGCTTCCCAATAGAGATGGGTTTGATGAATACAAAGCTTGGAGTGATAGACCCAGGTTTAAGATGCAAAACATGTGGAGGGAGAGCAGGCGAGTGTCCTGGTCATTTTGGGCATATAGAACTTGTAGCCCCAGTGGTGCATGTTGGTTTTGCCAAGCTGATACGCAAGATACTGAGAGCAACGTGTAGAAGTTGTGGAGCATTACTGCTTGAACCAAAACAGAAAGAAAAATATCTTGAGCAGATTCGAGCACTCAAAAAGATAGGGCAGTCAATAGAGGAGATCGTGAACGAAGTATTCAAGGAGGCCAGAAAAACAGGGGTATGTCAATACTGCGGGGAGAAACAGCGTGAGATCAAGTTTGAGAAGCCCACAACCTATATCGAGGTTGAGGATCTGAACGGTGTTAAATATGATCACAAGCTCATGCCCACTGATATACGCTCACGTCTTGAAAAGATGTCTGATGAGGATATTGAGGTAATCGGGATGGATCCCAAGAACGCACGCCCTGAATGGATGATTCTCACAGTACTTCCTGTTCCTCCCGTCACAATGCGTCCTTCGATTACCCTTGAATCTGGTCAGAGAAGTGAGGATGATCTTACTCATAAACTCGTAGACATCATCAGAATCAATCAGAGATTCCAGGAGAATAAAGAGGCAGGTGCACCACAGCTCATAATCGAAGATTTATGGGAGCTGTTGCAATATCACGTAACCACATTTATAGACAATGCGGTTTCAGGCGTGCCTCCTGCCCGTCATAGGTCAGGCAGACCTTTAAAAACTCTTTCCCAGAGATTGAAAGGCAAGGAAGGAAGGTTCAGAGGAAGTCTCTCAGGTAAACGTGTGAATTTCTCTGCAAGAACCGTTATCTCACCTGACCCTAATCTTAAGGTACACGAGGTTGGAGTGCCTATAGACGTGGCTAAAGAGCTAACAATAACGATGAATATAACCCCAAGAAACATTGATGAAGCAAGGGAATACGTTAGGCGGGGACCAGATAGGCATCCTGGTGCCAATTATATAATCAGAGGAGATGGGCGTAGGGTTAAAATCACTGATAAGAACTGCGAAGAACTTGCAGGGCTTTTGGAAATAGGATGGAAGGTTGAGAGGCAGTTAAAGGACGGGGATATTGTGCTATTTAATAGGCAACCCTCACTTCATCGAATGAGCATCATGGCACATGAGGTGAAGGTATTACCCCATAAAACATTCAGACTCAATCCCTCTGTATGCCCGCCATATAACGCTGATTTTGATGGGGATGAGATGAATCTTCATGTACCTCAGACAGAGGAGGCAAGAGCTGAAGCAAAGATACTCATGCATGTTCAGCAGAATATTCTTTCACCAAGGTTCGGAGGTCCGATAATAGGCGGGATTCATGACCATGTATCTGGGCTTTTCCTGCTTACCAACAGCAAAGAAAAAATATATAAAAATGATGCCATGGAACTTCTTGCAAAATTGAATATCAGAGAGTTACCTCAACCTGCTGGTGTAGAGGATGGAAAACCCTACTGGACGGGTAAGCAGATATTCAGTCAGATTCTTCCCAAAGGGCTTAACCTTGAGTTCAAGGCTGAGATCTGCGAGCACTGTGATGAGTGCAAAGGCATAGAGTGTGAGAAAGATGCTTATGTGGTGATTAAGGATGGTGTACTTGAGGCAGGTACCATTGATGAGAAGGCTGTGGGTGCTTTCAAGAGCATTATTCTTGATAAGCTGGTGAGAGATTTCGGACCAGAGGTGGCATGTAAATTTATTGATGATGCCACTCGCCTCTCTATAAGAAGCATTATGCGAAAAGGTTTCAGTTTTGGTATAGATGATGAGTATATACCTCCTGAAGCCCAAATGCAGATAAATGAGGTCATGAACGAAGCAAAAGAAAAGGTTGAAAAGTTGATCTCAGCCTATAAAGCAGGTGAGTTAGAACAGCTTCCGGGAAGAACCATTGCAGAGACTCTTGAGATGGAGATCATGAAAGAATTAAGCAGAGCAAGAGATTTGGCAGGTAAGATTGCAGGTCGTCATCTTGGTATGAATAACTCTGCTGTGATAATGGCACGTTCAGGAGCAAGGGGCTCAATGCTCAACCTCACGCAGATGGCGGCATGCGTGGGTCAGCAGGCGGTAAGGGGCGAAAGAATCCAGAGAGGATATGGTGGGCGTACCTTATCTCATTTCGAGCCAGGAGATTTGGGGGCTGATGCTCGAGGCTTTGTGAAGGCAAGCTACAAGAAGGGTTTATCGCCCACAGAGTATTTCTTCCATGCCATAGGTGGAAGAGAGGGTTTGGTGGATACTGCTGTCAGAACCTCACAATCAGGTTATCTTCAGAGAAGACTGGTGAATGCTCTGCAGGATTTAGAGGTGCAGTACGATGGAACTGTTAGAGATACAAGGGGTATGATTATACAGTTCAGATATGGAGAGGATGGTATCGATCCCATTAATAGTGTTTTCAACAAACCTGAGACCATAAAGCATATTATAGATTCTGTTCTCATGGAGGAGAAGCAATGAGTGTAACTGAAAAGACCATTGTGGAGACTATATCATCGCTTCCCCTGCCTTCAAATATCATCAATGCTCTTATACATGAGCTTAAGAACAGAGAGATTACAAAGAAACAGCTGGATATGATTGTAGAGCGTGTAATGGAAAAATATGAGGCAGCCAAGATTCAGCCGTGTGAGGCAGTAGGTGTTGTTTCAGCCCAATCGATAGGCGAACCTGGCACGCAGATGACCATGAGAACTTTTCATTATGCTGGTGTGGCAGAGATAAACGTAACCCTTGGATTGCCACGTTTGATAGAGATTGTGGATGCAAGAAAGACTCCAAGCACGCCCATGATGACCATTTATTTGGAGAGGGATTATGCTTATGATAGAGAGAAAGCCAGAGAGCTTGCCTGGAAAATAGAAGCTACTCATATCACTGCCCTTGGAAGTTTATCAACAGATATCACTGAAATGAAAATTATGGTAGAGCTGAACAAAAAAGCACTTCAGCAGCGTAACATTACCATAGAAGATATTGCAGATAAGATTGAAGAGGTGCTTGGTGTTGGAGTTGAAGTTGCAGATAATACCTTAACCCTGAGACCAGAGGAACCCTCATACAGACAACTACTCCAGCTTGAGAAACGTTTAAAATCTATTACATTAAAAGGTATTAAAGGAATAAAAAGGGTAATCATCAGGAAAGAAGAGGGTGAGGAGTATGTTCTTTATACAGAGGGTTCTGCTCTCAAGGAGGTTCTTGAAATAGAAGGTGTGGATGCCACCAGAACAAGAACCAATAATATAAATGAAATCTATGAGGTCATGGGAATCGAGGCGGCAAGAGCAGCACTTATTCATGAAGCCATGGATACTCTTAATGAACAAGGTCTCACAGTGGATATTCGTCATATAATGCTTGTTGCAGATATAATGACGGTTGATGGTGAAGTTAAGCCTATAGGGAGGCATGGTGTATCTGGTGAGAAGGCAAGTGTACTTGCCAGAGCAGCTTTTGAGGTAACTGTCAATCATATTCTGGATTCTGGCATGAGTGGAGAGGTGGATGAGCTCAGAGGGGTAACAGAAAATGTAATTGTTGGGCAACCTATTAAACTTGGTACAGGAGATATCACATTAGTAGCGAAAAGCATAAAGAGGTAAAAAGCATGACTGATATAAATAAAGCATTACGAAGTACTCTTTCAACAGGTAAGGTGCTGATAGGTACAAAGCAAACAATAGATGCTGTGAAAAACAATAAAGCTAAGGCGGTTGTGGTCTCTTCAAGCTGTCCAGAGCAAACCCTGAATCAAATTAAAGGTATACCCATAATAAGAGTTCCAGAATCAAGTGTTGAGCTTGGAAGTGCATGTGGTAAACCTTTTCCAATCACGGTAATGGCGATACTTGATGCTGGGGACTCAGATATACTATCTTTAGCAAAAAAGGAGTGATCAATAATTCCAGAAGTGAAGTTGAGCACAGAAGGGATAAGATACATTGCATTATTTGAAAATATGACTGGTGCAAGAGCCAAGGATTGCTTTGAGGATACCAAAAACAACAGGTTGATATTCGTTGTTAGGAGTGGAGATATGGGTTTAGCTATTGGAAAAGGGGGAGAGAACATCAACAGGGTCAAGAAGATTATCGGCAAGCATATTGAAATCATCGAATACTCTGATAATCCAGAGGAGTTTGTGAAAAACGCCTTTCATCCCATCCCGATAAAAAATGTTAATATTGTGGATAAGAATGATAAACGTATAGCTTATGTAGAGGTATCTACCAAGAATAAGGGTCTTGCCATAGGGAGAGATGGCAGGAATATCGAAAAGGTTAAAAAACTCTCCCAGAGACATCATAATATCGATGATGTGATCATACCGTAAGGAGGAAACTCATGGGTAAAGGAATGTACGCGGCTCGTAAACTGAAGAAGGATCATAAGAAGTTCAGATGGAAGGATAGGAAGTATAGCAGACGCACTCTTAACCTGGATATAAAGGCAGACCCTCTTGAAGGAGCACCTCAGGCAAGAGGTATAGCCTTAGAGAAGGTAGGTGTGGAGGCAAAACAGCCCAACTCAGCCATCAGGAAGTGCATACGGCTCCAGCTTATTAAAAATGGTAAACAGATAACCGCCTTCTGTCCTGGAGATGGTGCTATTAATTTCATTGATGAGCATGACGAGGTGATTGTTGAGCCCATAGGTGGACGCATGGGAGGTGCCATGGGAGACATCCCTGGAGTCAGGTGGAAGGTGATAGCGGTGAATGGTGTTGATCTCAGACAGATGGTGCTTGGTAAAAAGGAGAAGCCGGTGAGATAACATGCATAAGTTGTTTGGAAAATGGGATTTTGGTGAGGTTGAGGTCAAGGACATAAGCATAAAAAAGTATATCAATCTTAATCCTGTTCTGGTTCCACATACAAGTGGAAGGCATGCGAAACAGCAGTTCAGCAAATCCAATCTAAACATTGTTGAGAGACTCATCAACAAGGTGATGCGGGAAGAGCACAACACAGGTAAGAAAACAACTGTTTACAAGAATGTTAAGGAAGCCTTTGAAATCATACACAAAAAAACAGGAAACAATCCCATTCAAGTTTTGGTGGATGCCATTACCAATGCAGGACCAAGGGAGGAAACAGTAAGGTTGCAGTATGGTGGTATCGCTGTACAGAAGTCTGTGGATACCGCCCCTCAGCGCAGAGTGGATACTGCGCTCAGGTTGATCGCTGAAGGTGCGCATAAAGCTGCTTTTACCAAAAAAAAGAAACTGCCTTATGCTCTTGCTGATGAAATCATAGCATCAGCTAACTATGATGTTAAGGCGTATGCCATTGAAAAGAAAGAGAACATAGAGAGGGTTGCCAAGGCGGCAAGATAGTTATAGTACTTCTGATTTGGTGTAGTTCTGATCATCTATAGTCATGTGCTCTGCTCTCATTGTATTCCCATAACGTGCTCAAAAATACTGCTACTGGGACCGGGTAGCGATCCATACCCTTTTCTGATATACGTTAATATTCTTGCATGATTTCGTTAATATTCTTGCATGATTTGGGTTCAGAATAGCTACAATATTAACCATACTTCCCATCACCTCATAAGTTGATAATAATAACTTAGCCCTTTTTGCTGAATTTACCGTAGGTCAATCCATGGCAGACAGAGATGTCATGGAAGGGAGTGCTGGCACCCCTAAAGAGACAACTCCATGGATGCTGGAGACCTCAAAACCTCCAGTCCTTTAGGACGGGGAGTATGTCAGTCCCTGTGCTTTCGCCTAAAGCTAATTGATGAGGAAATTTACATATAAAATATTCTTCATATCTTTTATTACCAGTATGTTGGGGATGGTGATGCTCTGGTTTCTGTAGTAGCTTGTTAGGTCTATGCTTCTTGTAT
>CAZCRM010000036.1:0-12199 GCA_964501085.1 uncultured Methanosarcinales archaeon
CGCAGAAGTACGGAAGGGCTAAGAGGAAATCTGCTGAGAGGCTCAATCGAGAGGAGGAATACAACCCACTATAGTACCTCTTTTTATTTGCTTTAACAATTGTCCAATGCTAGAAGCTTCTTCTCTTTTTCTCTGATACAATAGGTAATTTATCTTTTATGTATCCAGTTCCATACTTTTAGAAACTGGATGAAGCTCAGCTAAAATCCTAGCAGTTATTCTTACAGAAGAGGTCTGAATATACATCGCTATACCAAGAATCTTAACCTCAAAAGTTTATTCCTCTTAAACAACTCTACTTTTACAATATATCTTACCTTAGCTCCTATATTCAACATAAAATAAGAAATACAAACATCACAAATCTTACTCTAATATGGACACTACCCAGCAACTGAACAGTAAAGTATTTACGTTAAAAAGATTCTTTTATATAGACGGTGATTTGATGGAGTCGATCAGGCTTAGAATAAAAAGGAGACTTGAGGTGTACCTTGAGCTGGATATCGATGGCATCAGAAAGTTCATCATCCATCTATTACTCAAATTCAAGAAGGTTACTGTTGATTTAATGTATGAAAAGCTTAACAAGAGGTTTAAGGTATCATACAGTGCAGTTGCCTCCACATTAGGTTACATACATTCCAAACTCGGAATTCTTCATGCATACAAGAAATCCTACAAATCACCCACGGTATACATATTGAAAGAAGAATACGTAGATATAATCAAAAGCACCTTGTACAAAAACTCTGCTTAACACATCATAGCTTTGAGCTGATTATTTAACCCCACTATACGCTGGATTATCCTTTCATCCACCTTCCGATCTCTCAACCGTGAGACCTGCTCTTCGAGAGTGCATACCTTCGACCCTGAAACAAGATTATCCGCATGTGCCACAATCTTCTCTTCAAGGGTAACAGGTAGGTAACTCTTTGCAGGTAAACCAAGAGCTTTTGCCTCTTCCATGGTGATACCTCCGCCTATATGCCTCTCTATAATATTAACAAGTTTTTCATTCAGTCCATGCCTTCTAGCAATTTTTGCTCCTTCCACTGCATGACTTATACCATGGGTGTTTGACCTGCCTATATCATGAAGCAATCCACCCAGAAATACAGTGTCTTCATCTATATCTACTGAAACCCCCTTTTTTTTCGCACATGCCTTTATCTTCTGCGCTATCTTCCTTGCATACGCTGCAACAGTCTTACAATGCTCTATTACCTCAGGCGAGCATCCTGTGTTTATTAACAAGGATATGGCATCTTCTTCCTTCAAGCAGATGCACCTATTAATTCCTCAAGTTCTGAGATTCTTCTCTTCAGAGCTTTTATCAGTTTTTCACTATCCAGGTATTCTAATTTGCCACCACAAACTGGGCAGATGAACTCCATCTCAGCAGCATCCTCAAAAAGATATCGTCCACACTTATTTTCACATATATAGAATACCTTCCCCTCTTCAAACTGGAGTTTGCTTTTGAGATTTCTCAAAAGTTTTTTTGCCTCGAGTTCAAGCTGGGAATTCAGATTGCTCAGGTCCAATTGCCAGAGATATGTGAGCCACCCGCTATCAGTATCCCGTTCCCTGCGATAAACTGCAAGCCTGTTCTCATACAGTATGAACAATGTTCTTCTGACGATATTCAACAATACGCCTGTAACTTCAGCGATTTTCTCATCCGTAACCTCGCCTTCAGGCATATTCTGCACAACCTTAAATCCCTCCTCACCAACAAGATTTATAAAATAGCCCTTGATTACAGGATCATCAAAATCTACCAAAAATATCACCTTTGTATTACCTGTTTTAATATTACTTTAAGCTTGCGACTTTATATAGAGAGAGGATTTCTTAACCTTATGTATAACCTCTTCTCTGCTCCTACCTCTCTCTAATAAGGTGGTGATAGGGTCATTTGCATGAGCCACATAACCTGGTCTGGGAACATCTGCTGCCCTTCCTTGCATCATACATCTCACAAGCATATCTGAGATATTTTTATGTATGACCATGGTTTTATCCGCAAACACTATGGCTTTTGCTGCAACACATGAAGCCTTTTTACGCTCTGGAAGCTCACCATAAAAGGACCTTACATGGGCATGGAATATGTTCATACCTGTTGATAACTCAATGCTATCTAAGCTACCCTGAAAACGTGGATTCACCTCGATAACCACTGCTCCCTTTTCTGTCAGGATGAAATCCACACCATTCGAGCCACGAAGTTTTAGTTCAAGGGCGATGCTCTCAGCATACTCCTTCATGACCTCATTGAGTTTTGAATAAAATGGTGTGATATTCCCGCAATAGGCAAAAGGCATTCTGGTAAGCCATGGTATACCTATAAGCTGTTCGTTTATTGCAACACTTAAAGCTCTGTCTTTGGAGCATATCAAAGAGACACTGCAAGGCGTACCTCTTATGAATTCCTGAACTATAAATTCATTTGCATTGTTTCTTTCACTTAAATTAGAAAGCTCATCCTCATTATTGACCATAAAATTCATAATTCCTCCTGCTCCAACCCTTGGTTTCACCATTAAAGGGAAGCTTAGCTCTGAAGCCTTCTCCAATGTCGAGGTCTCAGGATGAGGTATGCCTAATGATTCCAGTTTTTTAACAATCTTTAATTTATCACTTGCCTCTTCAATAACCTTTAATTGATTGTTCAGGACATTCCTGAATCTCAACCCTAACTTCTCAAATCCTGCTCCAAGGATTACAGCATCCACTTCTCCAAAGGATTCAGCGATTTTATATATATCTTGGTTATTATTTTCTATTACATATATTTTATCAGAGCATCTAATAGTATCGAGGTCACCAAAACAATCAATGGTATAAACAGTATACCCTGCCCTTTTTGCAGAACATGCAATAAAACGGGTACTTTTACCAATTATCAATACTTTCATTTTCTCTTGACCCTTTTTCCTGATCTTGAGGGAACAATTTCAATCTTAGCGTCAGGAAAGCTTGCTTTTAATGCATCTCTGCCATAAGCTGAGTGTAATCTGTCCAGCATCACAGCAAGAGCGGCAACCTCTGAATGGGGCTGGTTACCTATAGCTATATTCCAGTCAGCTAACTCATAAACTTCTGAGGGAACCTTCTCAGCACCCACAACAATCATTAAATCATAGGAGATTATTTCATCTATCACATCAGGCAGGTTTAGACCATACATGGTTAGATGCACCACCTTGCCTTTGCTTTGCTTCCATTGTTTGATCTCATTTTTCCAGTTTTCAACCCTTTTCACATAGAATGAACCTCCCCATCGTGAGGTAATGTCCTTGATGCTGTCCTCAATACCCTTATCCTGTGAAGCAAGAAGCATGCCTTCAGCACCAAAAGCTCTTGCGGTTAAACCCACATGTGTGGTGATTCTCTGGTCCCTCTGAGGACGGTGCCCCAGCCTCAGAACAACGATTCTCATTTAAATATAGATTAACTCCCCATTGGAAGGAGCAACAGCTCTTACTCCAATATTCTCTGCTATCCACTCTGCAAACTTTTCGGTATTATCCCCATGCACAATTAAAACAGTATGCGTGCCGTTATCACAGAATTTTTTCACAACGCTTTTAAGCTGTGCATCATCACAATGGGCTGAGAAATCAAAAAGCTCAAGCTTACATTTTAACTTTATGATATTATTTCTATCCTCTATATATCCGCTCTCTATTGCCTTTCTTCCATTGGTTCCTTCTACTTGATAACCAGTAAGATGAATCTTTGATTTCGGGTCATCATGTATCTTGCTAATATAATAAAGAACAGGCCCACCATTGAGCATACCAGCACTGGTAACAATAACCACAGGATGCTTAAGAAGCATTTTCCTCTGCTCAGGTCTTACAATATTGGATTTTACAAAAATTTTCTTGAGTTTATCAAGGTTGCGTATACTATCTGGTGACCTTTTTAGCATGTTAAAAACATCCACACCCATCCCATCAACATAGGCGTCTAATCCATACTTATTGAGTATGAGCATTATTTCCTGAGTTCTTCCTATACTAAATGCAGGTATTATTGCTTTACCACCATTATCTATGGTTTCTTTGATGGATTCGATGAAGCGTTTTTCCAGCATTCTTCTTGGAGTATGGCTCCTGCCAAAATATGTACCTTCTATCACCAGTATTCCGCTCTCAGGATAGTTGGTATCTGCTCCGTTTAGAAGTTCTGTTTGTAGGGTGTTTATATCACCTGTATAAAATAAGCTCTCATTACCCTTCTCCAATCTAACACAAGAGGAACCAGGGATGTGTCCAGCATCATAGAAGCATGCTGTATACCCCAAGGTCTGGAATTCCTCTCTGTAATTCATGGTTCTAACACTTCTCTCAAACTCATAAATCTCCTCACTATAATAGGGAATGTTATACCCCTTGCTCCTCGCTATCCTCAGAGTATCCTTAGCTAATAGCACAGATAATCTTGCAGTTAAAGGAGTAGAGTATATCTCTGGCTTGAGGTCCATGAGATTGGGTGCAAGCCCGCAGTGATCCAGATGCCCATGGGTGATTATCAGAGCTTTAGGGCGCATGCCATTGAGAGGATACTCTGGTGGATCAGTGGGTTTGATACCATAGTCAAGCAGTATTTCATCATTGATAAGAATGGCAGACTTCCCTACTTCTTTTGCACCGCCTAAAAATCTTATGTTGAACTTCATGATGTTTTATAGTAAGCTATGGTTATATTTAAATGCTTCATATAATCTAGTACTCTCTTGGTCTGGGTGGATATATGGTGATGTTCACAGGTTTATAGCTTATCCTTAAACCTTGTGGTGTGAATGTGGCAAGGGTATGTTTTAACCAATGTATATCATCCCTTTCAGGGTAATCTGTACGATAATGAGCACCCCTGCTTTCCTTTCTTGCCAGCGCGCTCACGCATATCACCTCTGCAATATCCAGCATTCCCTCTAACTCAATAACATTCACAAGCTCCTGATTGAAAACCTTGCTTTTATTGCGCACATATATGTTATTGAAGCGATTTTTAAGTTCTTTAATTTTTTCAACAGCCAAGCTTAGGTTGTGCTCATCCCTGAAGATGCCTACCTTCTCATCAAGCACCTGTCTCATCTCATCTCGAATCCTGAAAAAGGGCTCATTACCCTGTTTGCTCATAAGCTCTTCAACCCTTTTCTTCTCTTCCTCAACTACCTTCTCAACTATATCCAAACCTTCAAAGTCAAGCTTATTTGCATAGTTCTTGGCATGCTCTCCTGCAATCTTACCAAACACTATGGTTTCGAGAAGAGAGTTTCCACCCAATCTATTAGCACCATGTACGCTGATACATGAGCATTCTCCACACACATAAAAACCTTTAAGCGAAGTTTCACAGTTTTTGTTTGAAGCAATCCCTCCCATGGAATAATGCTGTCCTGGCTGTACAGGTATGGGTTCTTTGATAGGGTCGATGCCTGCAAAATCCATGGCGATTTGTCTTATCCCTGGCAAACGTTCTTTAATTTTTTTGGCGCCAAGATGCATGAGTTCAAGATGAACATACTCTCTGCTGAAACCCCTGCCTTGATTGATCTCGGTCTGTATAGCTCTGGCAACAATATCCCTGGGAGCAAGTTCCATAGCATGAGGGGAATAGTGCTTCATGAAGCGTTCGCCTTTATTATTCTTCAGGATTCCTCCCTCTCCTCTCGCTCCCTCGGTAATGAGTATGTTGGTACCAAATAAGGTAGTGGGGTGGAACTGCACAAACTCCATATCTTCGAGAGGAACGCCAGCACGGTATGCAACAGCACACCCAAACCCTGTGTTGATTATCGCATTGGTAGAGCGTTTGTATATTCTACCATAACCCCCTGTTGCGAAAATCACAGCCTTTGCCCAGAATCCAGAGATTTCTCCACTAGCTATGTTGTATCCCACCACACCCAAGCATCGCTTATCATTCACCACAAGGCGAGTGACCAGCCATTCGTTATAGAAGCTGATGTTATTCCTGAGAGCCTGCTCATACATGGTATGCAACAGACTATGTCCTGTTCTGTCCTCGGCATATGCAGTTCTTGGGAAGCCAGCACCTCCAAAAGGGCGCTGGGCGATTCTTCCTTCTTTAGTTCTTGAAAAAAGTGTCCCCCAGTTCTCCATCTCAATAACTCTCTTGGGAGCATCCTTGCATAGCACTTCCACCGCATCTTGGTCAGCGAGATAATCACTGCCTTTTATGGTATCAAAGGCATGCTTTTCCCAGGTATCATCCTTCCCTAGAGCGGCGTTTACACCACCCTGTGCTGCAACTGAATGCGAACGAATGGGTATTACCTTGGAGATTACAGCCACATCCATAGGTTTAGCTGCTATAGCAGCACGCAGACCAGCGAGACCGCCTCCCACTACAATTATGTCGTGTTTGAACATACCCAAAAATACAATCCATTAAATATATATGCTCTGTGCTTCTCTTAAAAATGCATGAAATACATCGTGGTTACAGGCGGTGTGATGAGTGGACTTGGTAAGGGTATCACAGCCGCTTCTATTGGAAGAATTCTGAAGAACAAGGGTTTGAGTGTAACTGCCATAAAGATAGACCCCTATATCAATATCGATGCTGGAACCATGAGTCCCTACCAGCATGGAGAAGTTTTTGTTCTTAAAGATGGGGCTGAGGTGGATCTTGATCTTGGCAACTATGAGCGTTTTCTTGATATTGAACTCACCAAGGAGCATAACATCACCACTGGTAAGGTATATCAGGCAGTGATTGAGAAGGAACGGAGGGGAGATTATCTCGGCAAGACTGTGCAGATTATCCCCCACATAACCAATGAGATTAAGGAGTGCATCAGAAGAGTGGCTGAAAAAAGTGGTGCTGATATCTGCATTATAGAAGTAGGAGGAACAGTTGGAGATATTGAGAGCATGCCCTTTCTTGAGGCAATGCGCCAGATGCATCGTGAGGAAAGAGAAGAGGACATTGTTCTTGTTCATGTAACCCTCGTGCCCTTGGATGCTCAGGGAGAGCAGAAAACAAAGCCCACTCAGCACTCTGTAAAAGAACTTCGTAGCCTTGGTCTCCAGCCAAATGCCATAGTAGCGAGGTGTAAACAACCCCTGCTTCCTGATACAAAATCAAAGATTGCTTTATTTTGCGATGTACCCACGTATGCGGTGATAAGCGCACATGATGCAGAGGATATCTACTATGTTCCATCTCTCATGGAAAAGGAGGGGCTTTCTGATTATCTGATGAAAAAGCTCAAGCTCACTCCTAAACATGTTTCCCATGAGTGGGATGAACTGATTAAAAAAATGAAGTCAATTGATAAGGAAATACCTATTGCGGTTGTTGGAAAGTATTCGCAGTTAGAAGATTCTTACATCAGCATACATGAAGCCCTCAAACATGCGGGTATTGAGTGCGGTTGTAGGGTTAAGGTTGACTGGATCGATGCTGAGGAGCTTGAGAAGAACCCTAACTTAGTTGAGAATCTCAGAAAATACAAGGGTATTCTGATACCTGGTGGTTTTGGAGTACGTGGAACAGAGGGTAAGATACTTGCCATAAAATATGCAAGGGAAAATAATGTACCTTTTCTTGGTCTCTGTCTTGGTATGCAGCTTGCAGTCATTGAATTTGCGAGAAATGTTGTGGGGTTGAAGGATGCCAACAGTTCAGAGCTTGCTGAAACCCCTCACCCTGTGATTGATCTTTTGCCTGAGCAGGAGAATGTCAAGGATAAAGGGGGTACCATGCGTCTTGGAAATTATGAGGCTGTACTCAAAGAAGGGTCTCTTGCAAGCAAGTTGTATAATAGCAATGTTATTGTAGAGCGCCACAGGCATAGATATGAGGTTAACCCCAAGTACATCTCTTTGATTGAGGAAAAGGGGATGAAATTCACAGGCAGGTGTGATAACAGAATGGAGATTGCGGAGTTACCAGAGCACAGGTTCTTCATTGGGTCACAGTTTCATCCTGAGTTCAAATCAAGACCTGGAAAACCCGCTCCCTTATTTCTTGGATTTGTGAAGGCTGCTCTTAGATATTAATGGTTTATAGAAGAGCACTACCCTGTATTCTCCTGGCATGCGATTCATCTTTCTATAAAGTAGGTATTCAAGATTAATATCTGAGGGCTTGAAGAAATACCAGGACATTTTCGCACTGTCAAGTCTCTCGTAACCATGCAGACGTTGTTCTACAATATCTGCGTCAGTGTCATGCACCACGATTAGAGGGGCATGTAAGTCAGAGTCAATGCTCACCCTCCATTTAATGTTGTTGTAATGGCGAAGATACCAGAGGAACAGGGTTTCCATTTCTTTATCAGTCACCTGAATCTCAGTTGAGTAGTTCTGATACTGAAAAGAAATCTCATTGATTTTATCAATAAGTTCTGAGAATTTCTTCTGTGGAGGTTGGGCTGCCTGTATTAGAGGTTCTGCGGGATTGGTATAATCATAGTAATTAAGGAAAATGCTCGAGTATACAAAATAAGCTATCATGATTATTATTACTACTTTTATTTTATGGTTCATTCTTGCAATGCCAAGATACGACCCTGCAAGTATGGCAAGAGGGAGAAGAGGGTTCAGGATAAGCCATGGAACCTTCTCCTGAAGATAGGAATAGACAATCAAATTAGTCAATGCCCAGTATCCCAGAAATGTCATTATAAAATTATTTCTTCTGTAAAAATACACGATTCCGGCAAACCCTAAAACCATTATGGGAAGCTCGTAAAGCATCATGATGGGCAAATAAAAATACATGGGGCCACTGATGCGCTGTATTCTGTGCATCTCATACCAGTGAGAGATTGCCTTTTCAACAGTAAGCTTCATGCCATGAAGCTCAAGAATCTTTCCTGTATAAAAGAGTGAGAAAATCACCAGAAAAACGAGGATGAAAAATAACACCTCAGAGGCTGTGATCAACAGCTTGCGACTCTCTATATGTTTATACCATCCTTCTCTGATAAACACAAGAACGAGGAATAATATTATCAGCGCTATTGTTATGTATGCGTTTTCTTTTAAAGCTGTTAAGGATGCAAGGGAAATCGCTCCTAAAAATAGATATAATATTCTTGAAATTGATTTATTCTTCCTGCTTTCAGCATACTTCACCATGCATACCAGCATCGCAAGGGAAAAGAAGGAGATGAAGATGTCTTCTCTAAAAAAGCGGGAGTAGTAAAGGAATGAGGGAGAGAAGGCAAGGAAGAAGGCAGTGTATACCATACCCTTCTCACCAGTATATCTTCTTAAAGGAATTAACAGGAGAAGCAACATAGTGCCAAGAAGTGCTGGGAGGAGGCGTGAGGTATATATACTATCCCCAAAAAGTTTGAAGATCTCGGCAGTGGCATAGTATATGAAGGGACCGTGAAACGAGGGGTCATAGGAATATATGCCATCCTTGAATAATCTGTAGGCAAAATAGCCCTCTGCCGCCTCATCATGGTGAAAAACTCTTTCGTTAAGATGGTAGAATCTGAGGAAGGTGGCGAGAATGAGTATAAGAATAAAAACCACATACGATATATTCCTGTTCATAGCATAACATAGATAAAACCCATTCATAGGGTTTATGGTTTAGAGGTTAACAATGCCAAAGGTTAGAGTAAAGCTGTTTGCCAATCTCAGGGAAATCGCAAACACAAGCAAGGTAGAGATGGAAGGTGAGACTATCAGAGATGTGCTTGAAAAACTTTGCAGCAGGTTTGAAGAACTTGGTAACATGATTTTTGAAGGCAGGAATCTTCGCCCTCATATCAATATTTTCATAAATGGTAAAGATATTCATGAGATTGAAGGATTGAACACGTCTTTACATGAAGATGATGAGATTGCCATCTTCCCTCCAGTATCAGGTGGATGATGTTCAGAAAAAGGGTAAATGCTGATGTGGCAAGGGATTTGTTTTTAAAATCCTTTAATCCCGTAGAGGATTATGAACTCTTAAGGATAGAGGACTGTGATGGGAGGGTTATAGCTGAGGATGTTATAGCGGGTAGAGATGTACCACATTACCATAGAGCAGCCATGGATGGTTTTGCGGTGAGAGCATGTGATACTTCTGGAGCGAGCGAGGATTCTCCTGTGCTGCTTAAGCTTGGGGAAAAGGTTGAAAAAAATACCTGTGTTAGGGTGCACACAGGCTCTGTGTTACCAGAGGGTGCGGATGCTGTTGTCATGCTTGAGGATGCTGTTGTGCATGGCAATAGCGTTGAGGTCTTTGCTCAGGTGCATCCTCTCAAGCATGTTGGAGTTGTGGGAGAGGATATCAGGAAAGGTGAGAGGATTATAAAAAAAGGTAAGAAACTCCGTCCCTGTGATATTGCTGTTCTTGCCTCTCTTGGCATTAAGCATATCAAAGTTTTTAGGAAACCTGTTGTAACGATAATACCCACTGGAGATGAACTTGTGTCAAGGGAAAATAATGAGCTGAAGGCAGGAGAGGTGTATGAGACCAATGGATTGATGGCTCAGCTTTATATAAGAAAATGGGGTGGGGATGCAAGACTTCTGGATATCGTAGCAGATGCTCCAGATAAGATAAAAGAGGCTATTGCATCGAATCTTGATGCAGATATGATTATTATAAGTGGTGGCACCTCTGTAGGTGATCGGGATTATTCTCCTGATGTGGTTAAATCCATGGGTAAGCTTTTAGTTCATGGTGTGGCAATAAGTCCTGGTAAGCCTACTGCTCTCGGGATTATAAATGGTAAACCTGTGGTTTGTATGCCAGGTTATCCTGTGGCAGGCATGGTAGCACTTTACTTTTTTGTAAAACCTGCGCTTTTTAGGCTTGGAAATCTCTCTGAAGTTACAAAAAAAATTCATGCAATTATAGAGGAGAAGATTGCCTCCAAGGTTGGTTATAAAACGTTTGCAAGGGTTAAGCTGAAGGATGGTAAAGCTATTCCTCTTGCAACCTCTGGTGCAGGAATACTAAGCTCGGTTTCAAAGGCTGATGGATTTGTTATCATACCTGAGAATATCGAGGGCTATGCCAAGGGTGAGGTGGTGGAGGTGGTGTTGATTGAATGATTTTATCATGCGTTAAAGATACTGGTATAGGCATAAATTCCGCTGAAAGCGAATGTGATGTATAAATTTATGTTTTATGATTTTAATTTTATCAGCGCCTCGCTACGCTCGGAAAGTTTTATGGATATTTTTCTCAGAACCACATGACTCCCTACTTGTCGATGAGGAAACCAGCCTGCCTTGGAAAACGCTTTGATGGCTTTCGTTCCTGAAATTACTGGAAGTTTGGACATCAGGCAATTACTTCAACTACTTTAGCTGAGGGGTTGGTCAAGTAGGACTTGATTTCATCTTCCGCAAGGGATTCAAGACAAGCCTGAATAGCTTCTTTGATATTTTCAAGAGCCTCTTCAATCGTATCCCCTTGAGAAAAACACCCTGCAATACTCGGACAGCTAACGATATAGCCCCCAGCTTCTTTATCTTCTTCTATGACTACTTTAAAGCGCATATTATTCTTTATTTGGGTCTATATTTAAATTCTTTACGATTATCTAATATAATTATTTATAAAAATTATTTAATAACGGTAGCGACCGAGAATTTGCTGTCATCTCTATGCTATAATAACCTAAACACACTCAGAAAAAACTTATTTTCTATGCGCAGACTATGCTGAGTTGTTTTTATTTGATCTCATCAATGGTATTCGATCCATACAAGCATCTATCTCTGATTGATTTCACAAAAAGAAAATATCTAAAAAAGAAAAAAGTTGAAAAAAATGAAGGGATTTAGAATTAATTTATCCCTTCGAATTTACCTTCTCTGTCTCAGCACTAAGTAGGCTACTGCAAACAGACCTGCTATTGCTAAGATCGCCTCAAAGCCTGGGGTCTTTGGAGTTGTTTCTGCTGGTGCTGGTGTGGTCTCTTTGACAGGTGGCTTTGTTTCTGTAACTGTGGCTGTTACAGTTTCGGTTGGTGTGACTGTCACATTGGTTGGTGTGGCTGTTACTGTTGGTGTTACTCCTGGTGTTACTCCTGGTGTTGGTGTCACTCCTGCTGCTGCGCCTGTGATTTCGTATTCAACCATTGGGTAGAATCTTACTGTATCGCTGTCTGCGACCTTGAACTTCATCTCACCCATTATATCCACGGTTGAATCCTTGGACAGACTTATCGAGCTGTCTTCATTCC
>CAZCRM010000037.1:0-12158 GCA_964501085.1 uncultured Methanosarcinales archaeon
CGGATTATGATGTCTGGTATGAAGAGGATGTGAATATTGAAACCGTGCTTTCCAATATAGCCAAAAATGAAGAGGCAGTGCGTAAAATCATCAGAGAGGCAATACCCAATATACCTCTTGAGAGAGCATGCCCCTGTGCTAATGCACTTTCAAATGCCATAGTTACAGCAAAGGACAAGATACCCATTGAAACAAGAAGAAAGCTGAATGAACTTATAGGCAGATATATAGCATAAAATAGTTAAGTACACATGCGAATTAATTGGTGATGACCGGGGAATCAGAAAACAGGATGTTATATGAACGCCAGAGAGATATCTCGGTAATGGAGATGGGGTGCGATAATATCACTGTTTCATGCAGTATAGGCAAGATTGTACTATGGTTTGGCAAACAAGCAGAGGAAGCACAGATATGGAAGGTAATTTCTGGAATTTCAAATATAGATTCCTCGGTAAATCATGAGTATGAGGTGATATGCGATTATAACGAGATTTCTGAATACGAGAGCAAGGGATATGTGCTAACATCATACGCAAAAACCAGAGGAGGTTACAGGGCAATCTTTAATGTTCCTTTCTCCAAGAAACTCGCTCTCGCTCATTTTGTGGAATCCATCCTCAAAGAGCTTAAAAATAAAGATGTGAAAAAAACATTGCACTGGAATGGTGGGTCTGCACGAATGCTACTGATGTACAATGAACTGAAAAAGCTTGATGGATGGGAGATCAAACATATTGTGTACAAGGATGAAGAGAATGAGCGAGATGACTGAAGAAAAAGAAAAAACATGTGAGGCAACCCTTCAATCCATGAACTTCATAGCACAGCATATAAAAAAAGTGGCTTCAAATCTTGACACTAAAGAAGTGAATAACTTGGTGGATGGTATCATAGAAGCAAAGCGAATATTTCTCATGGGAGCTGGAAGGTCAGGACTTGTTGCAAAGGCATTTGCCATGAGGCTCATGCATATGGGATTTAATGTGTATGTTGTGGGGGAATCCACCACACCAGCGGTGCATGCAGAGGATCTTGTTATCGCAGTATCAGGCTCAGGTGAGACCTCATCCATCGTAAGTCTTGGTTCAATTGCAAAAAAAATAGGGTCAAAGCTTGCCAGCATAACCTCAAACAGGGATTCTAGGCTTGGGAGGATTTCAGATATTGTTGTGGTGATACCAGGAAGACCCAAGGATGACAAAGATTATGGAGATTATGAGAAGCGCAGGATGATTGGCTACCCTCAGTTAGCTCCGCTTGGAACAGTGTTTGAAATCTCAGCCCTTGTGTTCCTTGATGCTGTT
This sequence comes from uncultured Methanosarcinales archaeon, assembly GCA_964501085.1. Classification (GTDB taxonomy): domain Archaea; phylum Halobacteriota; class Methanosarcinia; order Methanosarcinales; family Methanoperedenaceae; genus CAZCRM01. Next base: position 1,308 of record CAZCRM010000037.1, read on the forward strand.
GTTTCCGAACTCATGGTGAGAACTGGAGCAAGTGAGGCAGAACTGAAGTCAAGACACACGCTTCTTGAGTGATATCATGTCTAAAAGAGTAAAGGATATTGATATTTCTGGAATACGCAGGATGTTTGAGAGCGCAGGTAGTGATGCTATCAACCTAGGTTTAGGTCAACCAGACTTTGATACCCCTGAGCATATCAAAGAGGCAGCTATCCAAGCTATCAATGAAGGATTCACGGGCTATACCATGAATCTCGGCATCCCTGAGCTAAGGGAAGCTTTATGTAAAAAATTTGAGCGGGAGAATCATTTCAGTGTTGACCCTGATGAGATTATTGTGACCTCAGGAGCCTCTGAGGCACTTCATCTCGCTCTACAGTCGCTTATCGATGAGGGGGATGAGGTGCTTATGCCAGACCCAGGGTTTGTTTCCTATCCAATGTTAACAAAAATCGCAGGTGGTAAACCTGTTGGAATTCCTCTTGATGAGGAACTTAGAATAAACCCTGATATAGTTAATGAGCTTATCACCTCTAAAACAAAAGCAATTATAATCAACTCTCCTTCTAATCCCACAGGTAGTGTTCAAAGCAAGGATGAAATCAAAGCTCTTTCTGAAATCGCTGAGGATAACAATATAGTAATAATCTCGGATGAGGTGTATGAGCATTTCATCTACAGAGGAGAGCATGTAAGCCCTGCAAGGTTCTCAGATAACGTTATTACTGTAAACGCAGTATCCAAGACCTATGCCATGACAGGATGGAGGCTTGGGTATGTAGCTGCAAGAAAAGAATACATTGAAGAGATGCTGAAGGTGCATCAGTATATTCAGGCATGTGCTTCATCTATATCTCAGAAGGCTGCTCTTGCTGCCATTGAAGGGCCTCAGGAGTGCGTGAAGGAGATGTGCATGAAATTCAAGGCAAGAAGGGATATTTTGATGCATGGGCTTAATAAGATAGGCATCAGATGTGTTGAGCCAGAAGGAGCATTTTATGCTTTTCCTGAGGTTGAGGATGAATCTTTTTCTTATAAGTTGATGGAAAACGGGGTTATCGTTGTTCCAGGAGCTTCGTTTGGTGAGAATGGTAGAGGTCATATACGTATATCCTATGCCGCCTCTGAGGACGATATCAGGAAGGCACTGGAAATCATGGAAAGAGTGCTTAATACAAACGAATGAAAAAGATTAATATAAGAGCAGAGTTAAACATGTACAATCATGATATTAAGGAGGTGAAATAAACATGTGTAGTGTCGGTGATTCCTTTAATCTGGAGATTCAAGCCCTGAACTCGAAGTTTTACAAGTGTTTGGACTGCAATAATGAATTCAGAGGTGTAGGAAACAAGATTGTCTGTCCATCCTGCAGCTCACAGAACGTGGAAAAGCTGTTTAAGGATGAATGATTCCGCTAAGCAATAACGAGATGCTTCTCATTGTGGGAAATGAAGGAGCATTGGGTATAGTTAAAGCTGGAGATAACAACCAATATTTCCTTGAAACAGAAGATGAAGAGATTACTCTGGTATTAGACCCAGAGGATTTGATTATAGCTTCAGGGTTTGGCACTGATAGAAGGACAATAAAGGGTTTAAAATGTGTACTCTACATGATTCGTGAGGTGAGGTCGCCTTTTGTGGTTTTACCAAAGAAACATCCAGCAACAAAACGTCTCAAGGTTGTGGTCTCAGCAGGAAACAGAACACGAATTAGCTGTCACATAACCCCTGGCACACATCCTGAGCAGGATGTGTTATGCGGAGCAGACGAGTTCGATGGTCTTGAGATATATGGAATAAAAGGAGGAGTTGAGTTCAGCGAGCTTAAGTATCCTGTGGAGCGTATACCCTTTGATTCCTGACCGCACGCTTTAATGCCTCCATAGAAGGAGCACCCACAAAGGCAAGCTTTCCATTGATGAATATTGTGGGAACTGCATTGATATTAAGTGAAATTGCTCTAGCATAACCCTGAGGAGTGGCGGTTGAAGTCTCAATAACCTCGATATCAGGCATCTCCTTAGCCAACTGCTTTGCCATGATAACCGCTCTTGGACAGTGTGGGCATGAGGGAGATGTAAACACCTCAATAATGGTTTTTCTTTTTGGTTTTCTTACTTCCTCTTGTCGTCTCATCAGTTCTTCAAGCTTCTTTCTCCGTATCCTTGCAAGCTCCTCATCAATCATGTTTCTCTTTCCTTATGGCTGAGCGGATTATATTCTCATCAGCAGGGTAAATATTTTTTTCTATCATGACGCAGGGTAATGTATGTTTTATCTCAGGATGGAGCGAGGCATCTATCAAAGAAAACCTCGCCCCTTCTTCTCTCGCAGCCTGCCTGATTCTTTCTGTGAGTTCAGGGCTTGGGTCTTTTGGTATTACCGCCATGCCACACCCGCAATCTATACGCTCATGACCCATATTCTTTATCAGCTTTACCTCTACCATAATATTATTTCCTCAACCTTAATAGTGCTTCCTTGATCAGCGTCTCTACATCAGCATCCTTAATCTCTTTAGCTACAGCATTCACCGCCTCCCATGCTTCATCCTGACGAAATCCCAGCGATACAAGAGCGCTTACCGCATCATAACTAATATTTTTCTCAGGTATATCCCGTATCTTCTTCCGTATCCTCTCCTTAAGCTCAAGTATCAGCCTTTTAGCGTTCTTCTTGCCAATGCCTGATATGCTCATGAGAAGCTTTTCATTCTCATGAAGTACTGCATCAGCTAGATCCTCAATTTTTATTTGAGAAAGAATATTCATGGCAATCTGAGGACCTATCCCTGAAACACTGATAAGCATTTTGAACATCTCAAGCTCCCCTATATCAGTAAACCCGTAAAGTGAGAGATTATCTTCTTTTACGCTCAGATAGGTATATAATTTAACATTTTTTTTATTCTCGCTTTTAAGTTTCTGAAGTACATGTGTAGGCACATTAACATGGTATCCTACCCCACCCACATCGATTACAACAAAACCTTCCCCACAATAATCTATTTCTCCCCTAATATGTGAAATCATCGCATCCTCATATGCACATGACATAACGCTATGGAGAGACCATCTGCAGCATCATCAGGCTTGGGAATCTCTTTTAAGCTAAGCAGTTTTTTAATCATATCCTGCATCTGTTTCTTATCAGCCTTACCTGATCCAGTTATTGCCTGTTTTATTTGAAGTGGGGTGTATTCAAATACAGGTATATGCTTTTGCTGTGCTGCAAGAAATATAACCCCTCTTGCCTCAGCTACTGAAAAAGCATTTGTAACATTCCTGCTGAAAAAAAGTTTTTCCATGGCTATGGCATGTGGAGCATGCTTTTCAAAGAGTGAGTTTATATTATTATAAATCTCCAAGAGCCTCTCTCCTTTTGGTTTAGCAGCAGAGGTGGTTATGCATCCATAGCTAACTGTCTTGACTTTATAATCTTCAATACCAATAACTCCAAAACCTACTGTGGCTAACCCAGGGTCTATTCCAATCACACTAAGCAAGCTTGCTCCTCACCTTCTCATAAAATCCTTCTTTTCTTGCTTTTACAAATCTAGCAGGTTTATCAGCTTTTGTAATGTATATTTTATTATCCTCCTCTATCGCTGTGGTAAACTGTCCATCTATGACTACCAACGCTTTTTTGGGAAGGGTTAACTCCACTGTTATCTTACTCTCTGCAGGAACAACCCATGGTCTTGCAGATAACTTAAATGGTGCCAGAGGTACAATAACAGTACCATCCACTCTTGGGTCAAGCATTGGACCTCCTGCGCTCATAGCGTATGCTGTTGAACCCGTAGGTGTTGCAAAAACCACTCCATCTGCTCGAAGCTCCTCAAGCTGATTCTCATCAACGAAGATTCTGTAGGAAAGCATCTTTGCAGGACTTGCTGTAATGATTACCACCTCATTGGTAGCTGGAGGTAGTACTTCATGGTTCATTCTTATCGCAAGACGGGAGCGCTCTTCGACCTCAAAACCAGAAAGTACTTTATCAATAACCTCAAACGAGTCTTCAGGGCTCACATCCACAAGAAAACCAATGGTACCCATGTTTATGCCAAGTATGGGTAGAGGATCATTCATCTTCTGAATCCCTCGAAGCACGGTTCCATCCCCTCCTATGGAGATGATAAACTCCACTCCCTTGCTCCTCATCTCTGCAATAGGCGTAGCTTTATAATGCAGTTTTTCAGCGGTACTGGAGTCAATAAAAAGCTCTGCCTTTGATTCCATATACTTCACAAGCTCTCTCACAAAAGATATCACATCCTCCCTATCACATCTTGAGATTATTCCAACTTTTTTCATTGCTGTTATTTATATTACACAAGTTCAAGTAATTTATCATGAGCCAATCCATTACTGGCAATTATGTTCACCCTCTGCCTCACATCAAAGCTTGTTAGGAGTGGCTTACCTCTCTCATCGGTAACCATACCTCCTGCCTCTTCAACTATCAGTTTTCCTGCTGCCATGTCAGTGATTCTAAGCATACCTCTCATATCAATAAACGCATCAAAAACACCAGAAGCTACATAGCATAGCTCAAGAGCAGCACTTCCAAGCACCCTTATTCTTTTGACCTTTTTATTATCATAGCTATGGGTGTAGGATACTATGCTCATCTCATCTATACGTGAGGTAGAGGAGACATGTATTCTTCTGTTGTTTAAAAACGCACCTTTTCCTTTCTCAGCTGTGAAGGTATCTCCATTAACAAGATTCCTCACATATCCATACCTGATGTCAGAGAGATTAGAATTTCCAATGGCTATGGATACACAGAAGAATGGAAGGTTGTTCACCGCATTGAATGTGCCATCAATGGGGTCAAGTAATACCGTAAACTCTGGTTTTCCAATGGTTCTCTCACCGAGTTCTTCGCTTATGAGCTTCACCTGTATGCTCTTTTTTTCAAGCACAGAGAGTGCAGCATCCTCAGCAACCTTATCCATTTTCTCGGTGAAAGTACCATCCGCACCCATCTGAATTATCATGCTTGCTTCAGGTTTTCCAACAAGCCCTATAATTGCGTTTTCAACAGCCTTTGCAATATCCTCACAGATATCATGAAGCATGGATTTCATTATAGTCACGTATAAGGTTATACATAAAATATACATGCACCTTCGTAGTATTAGCCGAAAAAGGGAAGATGAACATGCATGAAGATACCTTACTCATGATACCAGGCCCAGTACCAGTATTGCCCAGGATTCTCAGAGCAATGTCTAAGCCTATGATAGGACATCGTAGCAAAGAGTTTGGAGAGATTTATCAGGAATGCAGAACAATACTCTCCAAACTTTTTGGAACAAAAAATGATATATTTATTATAAGTGGTTCTGGAACATGTGCCATGGAAGCTGCTGTTGGTAATCTTATTGCAGAGAAGGACACTCTTGTTACCATTGAGAATGGAAAGTTCGGTGAGCGTTTCAGAGAGATAGGGGAACGCTATGGCAGGGTAATCTCTGTTAGATTCGACTGGACAAAAGGTTCTCCAATAGAGCTTGATAGGGTTGAGAAAGCGTTAGCAGAGGGTGCAAAAGCAGTTACATTGGTGCATAACGAGACCTCTGTGGGTATAAAGAATCCTGCTAAGGAAGTAGGAAAGCTTGCAAGGGAATATGATGCGTTATTTATTATGGATGGTGTCACGTCTATAGGAGGAGATGAGGTACAGGTGGATAAATGGGGTGTGGATATTGCAGTTGTAGGTTCTCAGAAGTGCATTGGCGCACCCCCTGGGTTATCCGCAATCTCAGTCAGTGAAAGGGCATGGGAATATATGGTTGATAGCCCTCCATACTATGTAGATCTCAGAGCATACAGGAAGTCAGCAGAAAAGGAAATAACCCAAACACCCTATACACCCGCTCTACCATTATTCTTTGCAATGCATGAGGCATTAAAGATTATAGAGGAGGAAGGACTTGAAGAACGCATCAGGCGCCATGCTAAATATGCAGAAGCCATAAGAGCTGCTGCAGATGCAATGAATATTGACCTCTTCCCCCAGTTAAATGAGTATAGCGAATACTCAAACACGGTAACCGCTATGAAAATACCTCATGGTATAGATGACAAAACCTTACGAAAAGGAGTTAAGGAGTTTGGGGTTCAGGTATCAGGAGGACAAGGACCTCTTGGAGGCAAGATTTTCAGAATAGGTACCATGGGGAATATAGGCGTGAGGGATATTCTTAGCACCATACAAGCAGTAGAGATAGTGCTTTATAGACATAATGTTCTGAAGCATATTGGTGCTGGGGTTGAAGCCGCAAATAATATATTGATGAAGTAGTATAGTATAGATTAAGAACTTTTAAAAAACAGGGTCGAATATATAAAGGCAGGGTCGAAGGATGGTACAAAGACACCTTTTACTGAAGTATCTGAATCGAGAGATTGAGTTGGAGACTGGACATGGTACACTGTACAGAGGACGAATAACCGATCTTGATGACTGGGGGGTTCATTTTATGCCTGAGGATAAAAATCTAAAACCTGCTATAATCTCCTGGAACGATATCAGGAAGATAATCATACTTGAGGAATCAAAAGAGGAAGACAGTATTCTCAAGAGAAGACGCCAGTTGTTTGATGAGACGTTTTAATCTAACCATAGAAATCAGATAGGCATCTCTGCCCTGCATGAGAACATTCCTCTGATAGCTCAATTCTGCCATACTGCCCCCCACCACCTGGATGAATAATCACCTTTTCCTCTCTGAAAGCCTTTATCGCATCTATAACCCGTTCATCCACTCCTGAATTTTTAATATCAGCATCCACAAGCACCGATACCTCTGACCCATATCGTTCAATAAGTTCATTCCATATCTTCTGCACACCTTTTGTATTTACGCTAATTCCCAAAGCAAGAGCTATAATCTCAGACAAGGGTATTATATGAAGATAGGGTGGTCTGTGGGGAGGATGATGGGGGGTATCATAGGTAGATAACTCATTAACTCTATCCTTAACACCCTTTTTTATCACTCCTCCACATGAGCAGATCCAATTATGTATAATGCTCTCTCTGAGGGAGTAATGTTTATGACATCGTATGCATGCGCTCTCATTGTATTTCCCTTCCTCTGGAAACATCCCGACATTGAGTATGGGTTTCCTTCCTTTTTTTCTAATTATAGCCATCTTAAGTTCCTCAAAACTCATCTCCTGCATCTCAAAACGATTAAACTCCCTAGCAAATTTGTTCACATAAGGTGAATGTGCATCCGAGTTCGTAAGAAAGGTAAGACACCTCAGTTCTGAAATTCTATCCGCATACAAGGTATCTGCACTCAGTCCAAGCTCAATAAAGTAGATATAGCCTGTCATGTCCTTATAGCACTCCTTGAGGGAATCATAGTAGGCATACATCGCTGTCCATGGGGTAAAGGCATGGGAGGGACCTACAAGGGCTTCTGCCTCTTTTGCAATCTCAGCAATCTCATCCCCACTTAGTCTCACAACAGGTCTGCCATCAGAATCAATATTCGTTGAGTGGTGTTTCATTATTTCATAAAGTTCTTCAGCCTTTGATATTGAAGGGATGATGAAAAGATGATGCACATGATTGATATCCTCAATCTCGGTGGTGAGCACAAAGCTTATGTCATCTAATCTGAAAAATCCATTTTCTTCCTTTAACTTCTTTATCTCCTCTAACCATTTAGGATGCAGACAATCCCCTGTCGCTACAAGCTGAATGCCCTTCTTTCTGGATTCTGAGGCAAGGGTGGGCAAATCCATTTTGGGAGAGGTTGCCATGCTGTACTTTGAGTGGATATGAAGGTCTGCGTTTATATGCATATTGAGGCTAATGAACAATAACTCATATAGGGGTTGCGCTGATATCAAAAAGCTGAAACGTCCGGACCGGGATTTGAACCCGGGTCGGGGGCTCGACAGGCCCTCATGATAGGCCGCTACACTATCCGGACTCTGTAGCTCATATTGATGTTTTTGCATTTAAGTATTTTGTTAGGCTAACTTTATGTAGACTGGTTTCAATCTTGAATTCATGGAAAAAATCCTGATAACATGCCCTTCATGTTCGCCTGATACTCCGGTAACTCATATTGTGCTTAAGAATGGGATAGAAGCGCTTCTTCAGTGTATGGAATGCAGTACAGTACATAGACATAAAAAACCAAGGGAAATAGGTGTGAAGGTGATTGTGAGTAAAGAAGATAAATCCTTCCAGACAACAGCCATGCTTTCAGGCACTGTTAAGATTGGAGATGAGTTCATAGTGGATGATGAATCTACTGGGGAGACACATCTTATCCAAGTCACTTCAATTGAGGTCGGGAATACAAGAAAAAAGAGTGCACGTGTTGAAGACATTAAAACCATATGGGGGCGTGATATTGACGAGGTGACAGTGAAGATATCTCTTCCACAGGGCAGGATTACTCACTCTATTGAGATGAAGGTTGATGGGAATAAAGAGTTCATTATTGGTGAAAAACTGAGATTGAACCATAAGGAGGTTAAAATCAAGCAGATAAAGCTGAGGAAGGGAGGTTTTAAAAGAGAGCAAGGAATGAAAGTTGCAGCAAAGTATATACAGCGTATCTATGCAGAAGGTGAGAAATCAAGAAAAACAAAAAGATCGTGATTGTGTATGGAATTTGAAATCGAAAGGAACAGGATGATTAATGAATTAAGAAAGCAGGGTATCAGCGAACGTGTGCTTGATGCCATGAGGCGTGTACCAAGACATCTTTTTGTACCTGAAAAAGAGCGAAAGAATGCTTATGTGGATCATCCATTACCCATTGGATGTGGGCAGACAATCTCAGCCCCACACATGGTTGCCATAATGTGCGATTTATTAGATATTCAGGATGGAATGAAGATTCTGGAGATAGGGGCTGGGTCAGGATATCATGCTGCGGTGATGGGTCTACTTGCAGGCAGTGGTCATGTGTATGCTGTGGAAAGAATCAAAACCCTTGTGGAGTTCGCAAAGGATAACCTGAAAAAGGCTGGTATCACAAATGTGAGTGTTATCTGGGGAGATGGTTCACTTGGGCTTCCTGATCATGCGCCCTATGACCGCATCAGCGTTGCATGTGCTGCACCAGAGATTCTGAAATCCTTGACTGACCAGCTTAAGACAGGGGGGAAACTGGTTATTCCTGTGGGGAGATATTACCAGCAGCTATATCTTGTGACCAAGGTCAATGGGTTGAAAAAAGAAGCAAAAGGTGGCGTGGTGTTCGTACCACTGCTGGGCAAGGAGGGTTTTTCCTTAAAAATAATGCAGAAATCAAAATGTTTAAATGTTAGTAAACTAAATGAAAAAAGGTGATGGATTATGGTGAAAATGCCTCCTGAGGTAAAGGATGTGGTGGCGAAACAGAAGCCTCTCCCCATTGCAACGGCAGATAAGAATGGTAAACCAAATGTGGTGTTCGTTACCATGTGGAAGATACTGGACGATGAAACAATACTGTTCGTGGATAACTTCTTTAACAAAACAAGAAAGAACATAGAAGCTAATCCAAGCATGGCGATTGTAGCTTATGATAGTGAATCAAAGAAATCATACCAGGTAAAGGGGAGAATCAGTATCGAAACAAGTGGAGACAGGTTTGAGGAAGCCAAGAAGATGGCAGAATCCAAGAAGCTCCCTGGAAAAGCAGCAGTAGTGTTTCATGTGGAGGAGATATACAACGCACTATACGGACCAAAGGCAGGAGAAAGAATCGCATAATTTTGAATACAGGCATCATCTATCATTCTGACTATCTGAAGCACGAGACCAATCGGCATCCTGAAAGAAAGGAGCGTTTGCTTTCCATAATCACTTACCTTGAGGAAAAAAGGCTGATGGATAAACTCGTGCTTCTAAAACCAAGGTATGCAGAGATAGAGGAGATTCTGTATATTCACTCTTTAGAATATATTGAAAAAGTAAGGAGGTATGCTGAAAACGAGTTTTCTCTCGATCCTGATACTCCGCTCAGTAAAGAATCCTATAGTGTGGCATTGCTTGCATCAGGTGGTGCCATAAATGCTGTTGATTCCCTAGATAATCTAAATCATACATTTGCCCTTGTGAGACCTCCTGGGCATCATGCTATGTATGACAGAGGGATGGGGTTCTGCATCTTCAACAACATTGCAATTGCCGCACGGCATGCTCAGAAGAAAGGTAAAAAGCATGTGCTAATAATAGACTGGGATGTGCATCATGGGAATGGCACACAGCACGCCTTCTATGAAGACCCTACGGTGTTGTATTTTTCCACACATGAATACCCTCTCTACCCTGGAACTGGATGGCTGGATGAAGTTGGGAAAGGTGAGGGTGAGGGATACACCATCAATGTGCCCCTGCCTGCTGGAACAGATGATGCAGGATTCATTGCAGCTTTCGAGGAGATTCTCTTTCCTGCAGCTCTTGAATTCAAACCAGATATCATACTTGTTTCTGCTGGTATGGATGCCATGGCAAATGACGGGCTTGCGAGGATGAGGATGAGTGTTAAAGGTTTTGTTGTGCTCACCTCTATTGTAAAATCCATAGCTCATCAAACCTGTGGGAAGTTTGCACTGGTGCTTGAAGGCGGGTATAATCCAGTCAATCTTGCAAGATGTGTTGCCTCGATAATAGAGGTGTGTATGAGTGAGGGTAAAGCTAAAGATAATAACGTTAACAAGCATCTCATATCAAGCGTAAGAGAGAGACTGAATCAGGTGATTGAGCTACAAAAGCAATACTGGAATCTCCGATAGATTAATATGCTAAAAATCTATATTGACTAAAGCAGCCCGGTAGTGTAGTGGTCAATCATGCGGGACTCTGGATCCTGCGACCA